>JANQGW010000009.1 GCA_028282905.1 Sedimentisphaerales bacterium
ACAAGGGGTAACAAAGGTAACAAGGGGTAACAACGGAAAGAAGGGTAACAAGGGGTAACATGGGCGATGGCCTTGAGCACTTCGACTTCATTGACGTCGGACAGATATTCGCTGACGGCCCAGACCGGCAAAATCGCCGTCAGGCCGTGGTTGCCGCTTCCGGCTGAACTCATCGCGGGCAGTTTCACGCCGCTCATCCGCGCATCACAGGCCGCCGAGGTCAGAATGCGTGCGGCCAGAACCATGTCTTTTTTCATCAGTCCTTCACGCGAGAGCCGCTCCAGTGTCTTGCCGACGCCAAGGCCGCAGCCGAAGTCCAGACCGTGATCGGCCAGGTTCAGGTTGTACTGGATGCCTTCGCGCAGAAAGGCCATATCCTCATCATCCAACTGTTTGACCAGTACCAGCAGATCTTCCAGTGATTGCTCACACAGAAACTTTTCCAGGTCGCCCAAGTCGTTATGGGCATCCGCCAAATTTGACAGCAGGGGGCTGTCGGTCACCGGTGTGTTGTTATGGCTTAGCGAGACCAGATTGTCGTGCGTTTTTTCGATGACTGCTTCGACGGTTTCACCGGCGGTTTCGAGTTTGGCCCGAATATAAATCCCCGTTGCCTCTTCCAGCAGATGAATATGCACCGCGCCGCTGTCGATCAGTTGATGCGAAGCGGCAATGTGGTCGGTTGTGACCGGTTCCAACACCTGCAGCTTGAGATTCGCATCGCCGCCAAAAAAACCCAGTGCTGCTGCCAGATCAATGCCGACCTGGCCCTTGGTGCCGGGAATCGCTACGGCGAAGGCATTTTTGTAAATACTCGGACTGAGCCACACATCGACGGATTTCAGGGTTTTGTCGGTCAGCAGTGACCCGGCCGCGGCGGTACACAGTGCCACAGCCGCCGGTTCCGTACAACCCAACGCCGGGGCGACTTCGATGCGTAAAATATCTTTAATGGTAAACATAGTTTCTCGCTTCGTTTTTCGTAGTATTATTTGTAAAATTTATCAAAAACGCTTTATCGATGATTCAGTGACAAGTTTCAAGCACAAAGTTAAATTTTTATGAGGAAACCGGTCGTAGGACAGTGGTTGTCTTTATTGGTTGTCCTGCTTGGTGATTTCCCGGAGCAGAACTGTGGCGTAGCAACCGCTGGGCAGTTCAAATTGAAGCTGCAGAAACTCGCCGTGGTCGTCGGTGCCGGTTGAGAGGGCGTGATTTTTCGGCTGATATCGCAGAGGCCGCCGACCGCCGACGGCGCCATATTTTTTCAGCCTGGGCATGTCGTCTTTGACCAGATGGACCGCTTCGAGCAGCGGATTTTCGATGTCCCCGGCTGGGCCAATCAATTCGGCCATTTTCGCCCCGATCAGCGGACCGGTCGGACTGATCTCGAAGGCATCGCAGCGACTCTGCTCGATATTGGCATCTTCAACACGGAAACAGGCTCCGTTAACATGCTTAACGGCCATGTCGCCGTCCAGCAGTTTGTCAATCTCCGGCATCCTCGCGGCTAATACCCGATTAAACACATCCGATTGCCAGGCGGCGACAAACAGACTTAGCAGTCGCCGGTCAAAACGACGAAAGGCCTTTTTCAGGTCGCCGTCAAATCTAAGAAGGCTCTTGAGAGCCTTGCGATGATCGCCAAACGCTGAATGCCAGGCGTCCAATGCTGCTTCAAGATTGCCTTGCTCATATAGGGTGCGGGCGGTGATGAATTCTTCCTGTGTGTCGTATTCCGGTTTGCCCAGCAGGATGTCATAAAATGTCTTCAGGTCATGCTTGACAATCGCGCCGCCCAGCAAATGCGAGTCATAGCGGTAGCCAAACCGCTGAGGGCCGAAATAATTGGGTACGCCTTTGGCCGCCAGAGTCTCCATGATTTGTTCAGCCACCGGCAATGCTTCTGCGGCGGGGCGGTTGAGATTGCGCAGGCGAATCGTAAACCGGTTGCCGGCTAAATGTCCGACCTTGAGTTTATTGGTATGCCGGGTGATATCCAGAATCTTGATACTCGGTGAATCCAGATTTCGAAGCTTATCGGGGGCAATGTGTTCAATGGAAATCCACTGGCGGGTAACGGCGCGGGCGTCTTTTCGGCCTGCATAGCCGATGTCAAACTTGTCAATTTCCAGTGCATCGGCAATTCGGGCAATCATATCGGTTGTGGTGATGTTCTTTTTCTGCACCCAGGCCAATACATGTGTTCCCTCGCCGCAAAATTCATACTTCGGCAGTTCCTCCACCACAAAGTCCGGGCAAATCGTTTTAATATCGCCGCCGATGCCGGGGATTTCCTCCGTTAGAAAGGGAAGTTTGGGCTGAAGCAGAGGAGAGTCGTTTGAGTTGGCATTATCCGGCATGATAATTTCCTGTCGCGATTCGATTTAGCGGGGAATAAAGGCGCTGGGGTAATGATTAATGACCGGCGTCCCGGTTTGGCCGAGGATGACCGTTAAAACATCGAACCGCAAAGGCCTGTCTGAAACATCAAAATCTTTCAGAAAGCGCTTTGCGGTTCGCGTCAGTTTCTGCTGTTTGTCGAAGTTTACCGCCGACTTGGCTGTGGCAAACTCCTCATGGCGTCGTGTAAAAACGAGCGTGCCGTCTTTGTCGGCCATGACCAGGTCCAGTTCGCCGCCGCGGAAGGCATAATTGCGGGCAATCGTCCTGCAACCACTGCGTTGTAGAAACCGCTCGCAGCGGCGCTGACCCCAGCGGCCCAGCCGTTTGGGATCGTCCAGCAATCGCTTTCGCACCCACGGCAACAGCACAGGTTCGTCCTTTACTTGACGACAGTGTGCTTGCTGTGACGATGCGCCAGGCGAACGCCCTTACCGGTACGCTGACGCAGATAGTACAGTTTGGCGCGGCGGGTTTTACCGCTGCGGACCGGGCGAACATCCACGATATTCGGCGAGTTGACCGGGAACACACGTTCGACGCCTTCGTCCCCGACCATCCGGCGGACGGTAAAGTTTTCGTTCATGCCGCGGCCTTTACGACCAATCACTGTACCGGTAAATACCTGCACACGGGTTTTATTGCCTTCTTTAATCCGGCAATGCACTTCGACGGTATCGCCGATTTCAAAATACGGCACTTCTTTGCGAAGACTGCTTGCTTCGACGGATTCGAGTATTTCGTTTTTCACGGATCTATCTCCTGTTTGACTTATGAATCTTGTTTTTTCTGTTGGGCCTTCAGGTACTTTTCGTACACATCGGGCCGCCATTGTTTTGTTCTTTCAATTTGCTGCTGTTTTCGCCACTTTTCGATGTTGCCGTGATGACCGCTGAGAAGTATCTCCGGCACTGTCATGCCCCGAAATTCTTCCGGGCGTGTATAATGCGGGTATTCCAGCAAGCCGTCGCTGAACGAGTCGTGAGCCGCGGAGTCTTCATCTCCGAGCGCTCCGTCCAGCAATCTAACGACTGCGTCAATCAGCACCATCGCGGCCAGTTCACCGCCGCTGAGGACATAATCACCGATGGAAATCTGTTCGGCTCCCAGTCCGGTGCGGATGCGTTCGTCAAACCCTTCATAGCGTCCGGCGATCAGGGTCAGGCGTTTTTCACGGCTTAGCTCAACGGCCTTGTCGTGGGTCAGCGTTTGTCCCTGCGGCGACATCAAAATCACCCGTCCGGTTTCCGGCGACTGTTTCTGCACATGCTCAAAACAGTCAAAGACCGGCTGGCACATCATGACCATGCCCGCGCCGCCGCCGTAAGGTTTGTCATCGACCTTGCGGTAGCTGTCTGTGGCGAAATCTCTAATATTTGAAAGAACAATCTCAACGATATTCTGTTCTTGTGCCCGTTTCAGGATCGAGTAGCTCAACGGCGTTTCGAACATCTCCGGGAATAATGTCAGAACATCGATTCTCATGGGTTCGGTTGCCTGCCTTATTCATCTGCGGGTGCTTCAGCGGCAGCGGCTTCCTCTGCGGCCTTTGCAGCAGCGGCAGCAGCCTCTTCGGCGGCCTTGGCGGCTTCTTCAGCAGCTTTCGCAGCGGCTTCGGCGGCTTCGGCGGCTTTTTGCGCGGCGATGCGTTCGGCTTCGTTAAACGGCTTGCCCTGTTTGCGAGCAATCGCTTTGGCGTGCTGACGACGTTTCAGCTTCGCTTCGTACTGCGGGCAGACGATGTCATATTTTTTGAAGATCTGTGCACAGGTGTCCGACGCGACAGCGCCTTTACCAATCCAGAATTCAATCCGTTCTTTGTTGATAACGATCTGTTTGTCATCGTTTTTTTCCAGCGGGTCATAGTGGCCGAGCTTTTCGAGGATTCGACCATCGCGCGGCGTCTTGCTTTCGACCGCATTGATGCGGAAGAACGGGCGATGCCGACGACCCATCCTTGTCATTCTGATCTTTACTGCCATTTTCGTTTCCTTTCTTACTTCTTTATAATCAATTTTTGTAAGCACCCAATGTGCTCACAAAACACGTTGTCATGTCAAAATCAAAAATCAAAGTGTAAAAAGCAAAATAATAGAATTCCGTCTGTATCGGAATAACTGTTTAAATAGATTCTTCGGCTTCGCTCGGAATGACGAAGCAGGAAGCCGACTATCATTTTGCTATTTATTTTTTAATTTTTGCTTATTTATGGCGTAGCCATTGATAAAGATGGCCAGTATTGCCTTGTCCGCCATGGCGTCTTCGGCCAGGCGGCTGATTTGTTCGTCCGTGAGGGTTTCTGCGGAATTCCTTTCCGCCGGTGTCATAATCGCGACGGCTCGCGTCAACTGCTCAAATTCATCCCGCGAGGGGCTTTGCAGCATGGCTAATTCGCTTTTGCCGTCGATACTCTGAAACTGCTGTCGAATTTGCCTGCCGTAGGCGTTGTCCACAAAGGGTTCCAGAGATTTTAAATACTCTTCAATTGTCAAAGGTTTACCGCCTCTTATTCTTTTTCCGCGGCGTGCGCTTGCGTTTGCTGCGCTGTTTTTGCTTTTTCATGCCGCCGCCGGCCATGGCATTCATCATGTCTCCACCGGAGAACATGTTTTTTAAACCGCCCATACCGCCGCCACCTCCGGCGGCCATCATCTTCATCATGTCGCGGCTGCGTTTAAACGTCTTAATCAACCCCGCCACGTCCTGGACATCCCGCCCGCTGCCGCGTGCGATGCGTCGCCGACGTGAGGCGTCAATAATATCCGGCTGAGTGCGTTCGGCCTTGGTCATCGAGTGGACAATGCCCTCGATCTTGTTGATCTCGCGGTCGTCGAAATCCATATCTTTCAACGCACCCATACCCGGCAGCAGTTTGAGCATGCTTGAAAAACCGCCCATTTTTTTAAGTGACTGCATCTGCTTAAGAAAATCGTCAAACCCGAATGTGCCCTTGGCCATCTTGGTCTGCATTTTCTGGGCCTGCTCTTCGTCGAACTGCTCCTGGGCTTTTTCCACCAGCGTTACGACGTCGCCCATGCCGAGAATTCGGCTGGCCATCCGGTCCGGGTGAAATTCTTCAATGTTATCCAGCTTTTCACCGACACCGATGAATTTAATCGGTTTGCCGGTAACGGCTTTGACCGATAGGGCCGCGCCACCGCGGGCGTCACCGTCGAGCTTGGTCAGGATGACGCCATCCAGTTCCAGCCGATCGTTAAATTCCTTGGCCGAGTTGACCGCGTCCTGACCGGTCATCGCGTCGCAAACCAGGTAAATCTGGTGCGGCGTGACCGCCTTGGCCACATTCGCGATTTCGTCCATCATCTCGGCGTCAACGTGCAAACGGCCAGCGGTATCAAGAATGACAACGTCGTAACCATTTTTCTTGGCGTGCTTTACACCGTTTCTGGCGACGCGGACAGCGTCTTTGATGCCGTCTTCTTTATAGACTTCAATGCCGAGTTGATCGCCCAGCGTGCATAACTGTTCAATCGCCGCGGGACGCTGCAGGTCAACCGCTACCAACAGCGGCTTTTTCGCGTTCTTTTCGCGGATATATTTTGCGAGCTTACCGGCGGTGGTCGTTTTACCCGAACCCTGAAGGCCCGCCATCATCACAACCGTCGGTCCCGGTGCGACATAGTAAATCTTCGAGTCAACCGGCCCCATCAACTGGGTGAGCTGGTCGTTAACGATCTTGACCATCACCTGGCCCGGATGGAGGCTCTTGACAACCTCGGCACCGATGGCTGCGTCTTTGACGTCCTTACAGAACTGCTTGGCGACTTTGTAGTTAACGTCTGCTTCCAGCAGGGCTTTACGCACTTCGCGCATGGCGTCGGAGACGTTGGATTCGGTGATCCGACCACGCCCCGAAAGCGACTTAAAGACCGAATTGAATTTGTCCGTTAACGCGTCAAACATGCCTGTTTTCATTCCATTTTAAGACCATTATGGCGATTGCGCACACAATCCCCATAGAAAACGCAAGATTGTAGGCGAACAGACCCCGTTTTTCAAGCCAAAAATAAGAAATAATCCCGAAAAGCCGCTTGAATTGCGATTTCGATTGTCGTTATTCCTGCAGGCTGTTGAGGATTCGGTCCACTTCGACGTGTTCGGCGATGAGATTATGCAGGCGATCCACTTTTTTAGTATCGTAAGAGCGGATTTTGAAGCCCAAATCCTTCATGCGGGCACTGACCTTGAAGGTGTCTTCCGTACTGGTCAATACCGGAATCCGGCTGCTTTTCAGCAAAGGTTCAATCATCGGATGCGGCTCAAAGCCGCCTGTGAGGATGATTCCGCCGTTGGAAGTGTCCTGTGAGAGCACTAATAGTGAAACCAGGATATTGTCGATCCGGTCGCCGGGAGTAATAATCAGCGTGTTTGTGTGGATGTGCTGGAGTACATGCTGCGGCTCCATTGCGGCGATGACAGTATTTTCAATAACATTGGATAAAGCGTCATGGCCGCAGAGAATTTGGTAGTCGAATTCTTCCGCCAACTGGCCGACGGTGAAGGTCGTCAGGCTCTTATCGTAGGGAATTGCCCCGATTAGCTCGGTTCCGAGCAGTTTAAGACCTTTTCCGACTGTGTCTTTGATTTTGTCGTACTTTTCCGGCAGGACTTTATTAACAATGACGCCGAGCACATCGACGTTGTGGTCGCGGAACAGCGCCAAGCTCATAGCAATTTCATCGAGCGGGCGGCCGATTCCGCCGGAAGTGACGATGACGACTTTTGCGCCCAACAGTTCGGCAACCCTCGCGTTGGATAGGCCAAAGCAGCTTCCAACGCCTGCGTGGCCGGTGCCTTCGATAATCACCATCGGATGAGCCTTCAGCAATTCATCGTGGCAACGGATGATTTCCTTTTCCAGCGGTTCAACATTTGGATTATTGATGAATTTTCGCGTAAAACCGCGTTCAATGGCAATGGGGCTGAGAAAATACGGCTCATCGGTGAGATTAAACACCTGATGCATCAAAACACCGTCTTCGTCGATATTTTTTTCCTGGTAGCGTACATAATGCTGTCCGACCGGCTTGCAGTAGCCGGGGTTGAGGCCCCGATCCTGCAAAACCTGCATCAGCCCGACGCTGACTGATGTTTTTCCGCAATCTCGTAATGTTGCACCGATATAAATTGGCTTCATGTTCATACCATAAATTATTTTAGAGTTTAATAAGGGTTTCGGCCTGTGGCCGCAGCTGAAAATTGTCTTGCTGGAGTTATTTTATACGCAAATGGGGCTGTGAGTAAAGGTTTTCCACCGGATTTTTGGATAAATCCTCTCTGACGACTATCTTTGAGGTGTGCAAAACCGCTAATCCCGACAAAAAAGGCTTGAAAGCGTCCTGTTTGGCGGTTTTAATTCGATTTTATGTGTTAGATGCTGATAATTGGAATCCCGATTACATCGGGAGACTATTTAAATAGATTCCTCACGTTCGTTCGGAATGACAATAAGTTCCTTGGGACGATAATGAGGTGATAGGGATGATATTAATGATACGAAAAGCGACAGTGATCGGTGACGGCGGCATGGGTTGTGTGTGTGCGATGCTGCTGTGCGAAAACGTGATTGATACGACGGTCTGGGGCCATGACGCGGGGCAGTTGGCAACCATTGCCGCGGCAAAAGAAAATGTGATTTTTCTGCCGGGTTATCCACTGCCGGATGCGTTGAACTATGAGGCAGATGACGCAAAGGCTTTGTCCGATGCGGAGTTGATTGTCTCGGCGGTGCCGTGCCAGTTTTTGCGGGGCGTCTGGGATCGGCTGGCGTCGCATGTGCCGGCGGGGGTGCCGATTGTCAGTATTACCAAAGGCATTGAGAAGGGCACACTGCTTCGACCGACGCAGATTCTGACTGAAATTCTTGGTGAGGCCAATCCACTGGCGACGCTGTCGGGGCCGAACATTGCCGACGAACTGGTTCGCAAGTTGCCGGGAACGGCGACGGTGGCCTGCAAAGACGCAGAACTTGCCAAGTCCATTCAGCGGGCCTTTAACGGCCCGACGTTCCGAGTCTATACCAACGACGACTGTGTCGGCGTGGAGCTGGCAGGCGCAATGAAAAATGTCATTGCGATTGCCGCGGGTATTATTGACGGTATCGGTGCCGGTGACAATGCCAAGGCTGCGCTGATTACGCGCGGGCTGGCCGAAATCCAGCGACTGGGCGTGGCGCTGGGTGCACGGGAAAAAACGTTTGCCGGCCTGAGTGGTCTGGGTGATTTGTTTACGACGTGCGTGTCGCCGAAAGGGCGTAACCGCTCGTTTGGTGAACATATTGGAAAAGGCATGACGGTTGAAGAAGCGATTGGGTTAACCCAATGTGTTGTTGAGGGTGTGCCAACATGTGCGTCGATTGTCACACTGGCGGGTCAGCATAATGTCGAGATGCCGATTACCCAGGCAATTGACAGTATTATTAACGGACATAAAACCGTTCAGCAGGCGATTGCCGAATTGATGAGCCGCGAGTTGAAAGCGGAATAATTTTGAATTGTGAATTATAAATTATGAGTTGTTGATTCGCCTTTGGCGATTCTTTATTCAATTTGCTGAAGCAAGGGGCTTCGGCCATATAAGGAGTACTATTATGCCGCAGCATATGTTATGCCCAAAAGAATTGCCGGATTTGACGATAGATGCGCTGGGTGAGCCATTATTTGACTCGCCGTTTAAGGACCAGGCCCGGACGTTTGTCGATGATGGTGAATCGGTGATGGTGTATTCGCACAATAGTTTGATTGCGCGTGCAAAAACAATCAAGGGCCAGGCTCCGACGTTTGAATTGGCCGGGCCGCGGACTAAAATTTATTACGATCCCGCCAAACTTAATTGCGCTATTGTTACCTGTGGCGGACTGTGTCCGGGGCTGAACGATGTTATTCGCACCATTACGCTGACGCTGACATTTCAGTACAATGTCAAAACAATCTATGGTTTTCGCTATGGCTATGCGGGCCTGTCGAGTAACGCACTGGAAGAGCCGATATTGCTGACGCCGGAAACGGTTGACGAGATTCACACCAAGGGCGGCAGTATTCTTTCCTCCTCACGTGGACCACAGGATATCGATGATATGATCGACCATCTGCTGAAAAAGGACATCGGCCTGCTGTTTGTTATTGGTGGTGACGGCACACTGCGCGGCGCGGGGGCATTAGCCGAAGGCATCAAACGACGCGGTCTGAAGATCGGTGTCGTTGGTGTACCGAAAACGATTGACAATGACATTATGGGTATCGAGCAGTCGTTTGGTTTTAATACCGCGGTCGAGCAGGCACGGGACGCGATTCTCGGTGCTCATGAAGAAGCCAAAGGCGCTCCTAACGGCGTCGGCCTGGTTAAACTGATGGGGCGGGACTCCGGGTTTATTGCCGCTGCGGCGACGCTGGCCAACAGTGATGTGAATTTCTGTTTTATCCCGGAATCGCCGTTGATGATGGAAGGAGACACCGGCTTTTTAAAAATATTGGAGCGTCGTCTGGACAAAAAACATCACGCTGTGATTGTCGTCGCCGAAGGCGTAACATTGTCGGATCGGCCGGAAAGTGAGTGCCCGCGGGACGCTTCCGGCAACCTGATTCGCGAAGATGTTGGCCTATTGCTCAAAAGTAAAATCACCGAGCACTTCAAAAAAGTCGGCAAACCCGTTTCGATGAAGTATATCGACCCCAGCTATATTATCCGAAGCTGTCCGGCTGATTCGCAGGACTCGCTGCTGTGTTTGGCCTATGGCCAGTACGCCGTTCACGCGGGGATGGCCGGCAAGACCAATATGATCATTGGCTTCTGGAACCAGCATTTTACGCATATACCGATTGCCCTGGCAACCTTGCGACGAAAAACCGTGGACCCGGCCGGCTACCTCTGGCAAACCGTCCTCGGCACGACGGGCCAGGAGGGCCATTCGTTCCTGCGGTAGTTTTGCCACAGAGGACACAGAGTTTTTAGAGGGAATTATTAGACGGGATTAACAGGATTTACACGGATTGTACTTTTAGAAGGATTGTTGATGAAGAAGCATTTGCGGGTATTGCTGAAAATATCAGTTGTGATTATCATTTTGTTGGCTGTGTGGTGTGTTTCGTACAGGGTTTACTGGCAGGTAAATTTTGACCGTCGAGTTAATGCTCTTAGAGCTGAAGGTTTTCCGGTGTCACTGGATGACCTTGAAGCGTTGCATGTTTTGCCGGAAGGTGAGCAAAACGCTGCAGATGTATATATTGAAGCATTTTCTCATTATCAGGGACCTTCCGAAACAGAAAAGCCATGGCTGCCTTACGGCGGAGATTACATTCTGCCGCAAGGTAACACAGAATTGCCAAAGGAAGTCATGGAAGCGATTTCGACATTTCTTGAGAGAAATCACAAAACAATTGAATTATTAGAGCAAGCCTGCCGATTCAAACAATGCCTCTGGCCGAAAGAACGAGATCAGATCTGGTTGGCAAATGAGCGGTTTGGTGAAATGAGAGATGTGCTTTATTTACTTCAGACACAAATTCTTTTCTTTTCAGAAAAGCGTCAAGCCAGCCAAGCCTATGAATCATTAAATACCTCCATCGCACTCGCAGAATCTATTCAGGGACAATCTTCTCTGATAGATCATATGGTGCAGTTGGCATTAAAGAATCGGGTTCAGGAGAGTTTGTGTGAAGTTATTAAACGTCTTGCATTGAATGAAAAACAATTAGTTTTACTGCAGAGTGAATTGGCAGAGATGCAGGGTATTGACGACTTGTATGAAGCACTTGTTGTTGATCGAATATGTGCCATCGAATTCTGGCAACTTCCGTATCGTGAGCAGGGCAAAGATGGTTTTAATCCGCCGTCTCCATTGCCGAAATTTATAAATTGGATTTCCGGGATGATCAAGCGAGATGCCAATCTTTCACTTGACCATTTGGAGGGCTATCTTAAAGCCAGTCGTCTGCCTTTACATCAACGCCCCGAGGGATTTCTTGAAGTTGAAGCCCAAAAAGCACAATTATCATTTTTGCATGTGCATTTATACAACAGTATAGGTTTTTCGGAAATCAGCAAGATTGAATTACGTGCTATAGGATGTTTGCGGTGTGCCGAAACAGCGATGGCGATTGAGCGATATTGGTTGAAGAATGATTCGCTGCCCGAATCGCTGAAACAGTTGGTTCCCGAATTTCTGGCAGCAGTTCCGCTTGACCCACTTGATGGCAAACCGTTGCGGTATGTACGTTACAATGATGGCTATACGGTTTATACCATTGGCGAAGACGGCGTTGATAACGGCGGCCTGAGCATGGAGCAAATAGCCGAGGGGGCAGACTCCGAGAATCCGGACCAGCACGACTGGCCCTTCACTGTTCGCCGGGAGGAATTCAAAGACGACTAAAGACATTTTTTACTACAGAGAACACAGAGATTAATCGAGTCATTATTTAAAGATCCTTTGAGGCTCTCTGTGACCTCTGTGGCAAATATTTGTTTTTTTGGATTTTTTCTGTAACGAAATTGTGTTTGCGGTGTCCAATAGTATATACAGTAGTTTTCTGAATGCATGTAAAACAGATAACTCTTTAAACAGGAGGTAATTATGAAGATGCGAGCAGGATGTGCGGTACTGGCGGCAATGTTAGCGGTATGTTTACTCAGTGGCTGTCAAAGCGGTTCCACAAAGGCGGAAAAAGCTGCGGTGAAGCCAGATAGTAAGCCGCAGGACGCTGGGGTAGATTTGAATGACACACATGACGGTGAGCAGGATCAGAAGTTCCGAACGATTCGCACTCGCGATCCCAAAACGGGAAGAATTATTACCAAACAGGTGCCGGTTAAGCCTTCCAATGATGAACAGCCAAAGACCCGTACCGTTCGGATTCGTGATCCTAAGACCGGAGAAACCATTGAGAAACAGGTGCCGATCAACTTGCCCGGCAAGGATCAACCGAAAACCCGCACGGTCCGTACGCGCGATCCCAAAACCGGCCGGGCCATTACCAAGCAGGTGCCCGTGACGACGACAAGTTCAAAGCCTACAACTCCCGGTGAATGTGAGCTAACCTGGAGTGAAAAATGTACGGTTCGGCAAGCCTATGATGCGATACAAGCACTGTTCTATGAGACATTAGGATTGAGTAAACTGCCTATTGGTCAAGGCGGCAGTGTCGCGATCGACAAAATTTCTGCGAAAGTGAGGGGGCGGTCAGCCAATAATGTGATTTTCAGTGTTTATGTTGTATTTGATGCACCCGATGTCAGTATTATAACACTTAAGGCTGAAGGTAAAACTCAACGGAGCGATATCCTCAAAAAACAAACCCTGTTTATCCGGTCGAAAATAAGTGAGGCGATTGCAAAGAAGCCGGAAGTGGTCGATGTCAAGCCGGTTAGCATGCCGTATCCGAAAACATTGATTTTGGATCATTCGATTGATCACGTATATAGTGTTGTTTATGGCTGGCAAAAGAACGAGAAATTTCGGCTGGACAACCGCGGATACAGTAGCGGCAAATACTATAAACGATTAAGGTGTTCGACGGGGTCTGGAATCGATTTTTCTTTTAGTATACGAATGATTGACGTGAACAAAACGAAGTTAGTTATTGATGTCAAGGATTTTGAAGGCAAAGATGAGTTCAAGATGATTCTCAAGAGTCTTGAAGTGGCGTTGAAGGCATTGGAGCAGCCGGCTGAGGTTGGTGAGACGGCTGCTGAGGCTGGATTGTAGTTTTTGGTTAGCGGCATTAAATTTGTCACAAATACAGATTGATTCTTACAGATTATTGGATAACAGCATGGATGAAATGAATAATGTCTGGCAGCAGCAACAGATGGTATTGCCGGAAATGGAATCCGTGAGGGAACCGGTGCCGGTGCGGCCTTGGGGGTTTTGGGCGACGACGGGGTTTGGGGCCATTATGACGGTGGTCTATTTTGTGCTGATTATCATTATCGTAGTGGTGTTTGTTATCGCGATGAAGGTTGGCAATCCGCAGGTGGAGATTGAGCAGATCGGCACCCAGCTCGAAGAGAGTGGCTTTTTGATGTCCGTTTCGTCAATGATTCTCACACCGCCGGTCATTGTGATGTGTCTTGTATTTGCCTGGTGCCGCAAGGGTATGCAAGTGAGTGATTATCTGGCATTGCGCCGTCCCAACGTTCGGCAGTTGTTGATATGGCTGGGGGTTCTGGTCGGTTTTATGATTGTCAGCGATTCACTAACGCTTATTATTGGCCGACCGATTGTGCATGAATCGATGGTGACGGCGTATGAGACATCGGTGCTGCCGCCGCTGCTGTTTTTTGTGATTATCGTCTGTGCGCCGTTATCCGAGGAAATTCTGTTTCGCGGCTTTCTATTCAAGGGCTGGAAGTCCTCGCCCATCGGGCCGGTCGGAGCGACGATCCTCACATCACTGCTGTGGGCGATTATCCATGTGCAGTATGACTGGTATGGGATTACCACCATTTTTGTGGGCGGGTTGATGTTGGGTGCGGCACGCATACACACCCGTTCGATTTGGGTGCCGATTCTTATGCACGCGGTGATGAATATTGTTGCCAGCGGGCAGCTGTTGTTTACCCGGATTTTTTGAAGAGCATAGATTTTTCTGTAGCATCTCAACACAAACAGGCGCCGCCGACATTTCTTCTTTTCAAATGTCAGCGACGCCTGTAAGGTCAGCGGCTGTCTTGCTGTTGGTCAAAGGTGTTTCGCTGTTAGATTAAAAGTCAGAGAAGTCATCGTCAAAGGGGATTTCATCGACGGCTGCTTTCGCGGCGACTGCCGTCGGAGCGGGATTGGAATCTGCAATCTGATGAAACGCCTGATCGGTGCTGCCCAGTGTTTTCGTTGTTGTCTTGCCGCGGCTGCTGTCACCGGTGATAGCTTTGCTGCTGACCAGCGTGCTGAGTTCACCGACCATCTCGGTCATCTGCGTGACCTGGTATTTCAATTCCTGTGAGGCACTGGCCGATTCCTCGGCGCCGGCGGCGTTCTGCTGGGTCACCTTATCCATCTGAGAGACAGCGGTGTTGATCTGATCGACGCCCTGGGCCTGTTCCTGGTTAGCGGCGGCAATTTCGGCGACCAGTTCGCTTGTCTTGGACACGGCGGTTTCGATTTCTTCCAGTGTCTTGCCGACACCGGTGCAGATTTCCACGCCGTCGCGGGAATTTTTCACCGATTCTTCAATCAGGCTGGATGTGTCCTTGGCGGCCTCAGCGCTTCGCATGGCCAGGTTTCGTACTTCCTCGGCGACCACGGCGAAACCCTTACCGGCTTCACCGGCCCTGGCCGCTTCTACCGCGGCGTTCAGTGCCAGCAGATTTGTCTGGAAGGCGATTTCGTCGATGACTTTCAAAATCTTGGATGTTTCGTCAGCACTGGTGCGGATTTTGTTGATCGCGTCATTCATCTGTGCCATGGCCTGTGTACCGTTCTGTGCGGCGGTCGAGGCTTCTGTGGCGAACTGGTTGGCTTGGGTGGCGTTGTCGGCGTTCTGACGGGTCATGGAGGCCATTTCCTCCAGGCTGGATGAAGTTTCTTCTAATCCCGCGGCCTGTTCGGTGGCACCTTGCGCCAATGACTGAGACGCAACGCTGACCTGCTCGGAAATTGACGACACTTCACAACTGGACTGATGCAGTGAGCTGACGATTCTGGCGATCAGGTTATAGACTTTTGAGGTACTGACAATGATAATGCCCGTTAATGTCAGCAGCGAAACCACGCCAAAGACAATCGCAGTGGCGATGTTTTTGCGAATGCTCGAAAAGAAGTCATCCTGATCCACCGTTGCCGCGATGATCCAGCCTTTCTGATTGTCCGATGAAAAGCTGGCGATCTTGTCGGTGCCTTTCCAGTCGTAGTGCATAATGCCGTTTTTCATGTTGACAATATTTTTGCCGAATTCAAACTGGCTCAGGTTGGTTTTGAGAATATGCTCTTTCTTCGGGTGTGCCAGCGTCATGCCGACCGAATCCAGCATATATAGGTAGCCCGTCTGGCCGATCTTAACCTTATCGACAAACATCGCGGTAAACTCGTTCAACTCAATCGGTGTGCCGACAATGCCGATGCAGGCGTCATTTTCCATGATGGGGGCGGTGATCAGGGCGACGGGGCGACCGGTGGCCGGCGACAGGCCGACATTACCGACACATACCTGGCCCTTGGCGGCCTCTTGGGCGTTGATTTGGTATTCGGGAATCTGGCTGATATCGACACCAACGGCTTTGCCTTGAATCGAATCGAGGAAAATCTTTCCCTTAGCGTCAGCCAGAAACATTGCTTCAAAAACGGGGCTGTGCTGATGATAAGCTTCCAACATCGCTGTTGCTGCTTCCGGAGTTTGTCCTTTGCAGGCTGTCCGGAGGGTTGTATTTTGGGCCAGCAGGGTTGCTTCCCGCTGGCGTTCATTCAGCCAGGCTTCCAATTCGGCGTTGGTCTTGCTGACAATGCTGTTCATGTTGTTGTCAATTTGCGTCATCAGCGACTTTGAGGTTGAGGACGCAATCAAATACACCAGAACCGTAATGGTGATAAACAGCGTGGGCAGGACGACTATCAGAAGCTTTTTGCGAAAATTGGTTGTTTTCATTACACAATTCCCCTTGGACTTAAGTGTCAGTTTTGGTTCTTCGAGAGTTTTGACCTCTCCGTACTTCAGGGAGTCATTCGGCGGTTCAAAATCACTGCTTTAGGGGAATGTACTGATTTTTAATTCTAATGCCTCAGTTAGCTTCAGTGACGTTATTGGAGATTACTATTAAGTTCCGATAAAAAGTCTTTGAGGGAGAACGGCAATGTTGATTATGCCGGTTTTTCGATTATAATTAGGCCCGCAGCCTTATCGGGCGGGCCGGAAGTTAAGATGATTGAAAATTGAACATTTTTCAGGAGATTTGGCATGGCAAAACGAGTTATGGGAACTTCATGGGGGCTTTTCGTGATATGTTTGCTTCTCGGCGGGTGCGGTACCGGCGCCTTTCAGATTCAGATGATTCCGCGTGACCAGGAACTGGTCGAAACCCAGGTTAAACGGGACAGCGGCATGTTTGTATCCGATAAAATCGTCGTTTTAGATATCGATGGTGTGCTGATGAATCAGCAGAAAAGCGGCTGGATGCGATCCGGCGATAATCCGGTCAGTACATTTATTGAAAAGCTTGACAAAGCCGCCGCTGATGAAAATGTTAAAGCAGTTGTTTTGCGGATCAATTCGCCCGGTGGCTCGGTTGCAGCGACCGATGCGATGTATCACAACCTGCAAAAATTTAAACGCAAAAAAAAGGTGCCGGTGGTTGCTTGTATGCTGGATCTGGCCTGCAGCGGCGGCTATTACTTAGCCTGCGGTTGTGACGGGATGATGGCTCAGCCGAGCTGCGTGACCGGCAGCATCGGCACAATCATGCAGACGGTTAGCGTTGCCGGGACGATGAGCGGCAACTGCTCGAAGGGATTATCAACGACTTTTACGAACAGTTTCTCGACGTCGTCGAAGGGGGCCGCCCGGATGTCGCGCCGACTAAACTGCGTCAACTGGCGGACGGTCGGGTCTATACGGCTCAGCAGGCGAAGGAAGCGGGATTGATTGACCGTATTGGGTATGCCGATGATGCCGTTAAGTGGGCGAAAAAGCTGGCAGGTGTCGAAAAGGCACGCGTGGTCATGTATCACCGTCCGCATGTGACCAATCCGAACATTTACAGTTCTGTGCAGAGCCAGGCGGGTAGTGGGCCGCTGATTAACATTGACTGGCCCGAATGGCTCAACGCCGGCCGGACGCAGTTTCTGTATCTCTGGCAGCCGGGATTGTAGTTTTCTTTTGCCATCGGCCGTCGCTAAAGCTATGGCTCAACAGGCAAGATTAACACGGATATTCACAAATAATGTTTAGCCCGGTCAACAAGTTGACCGGGTTTCTATTCAATAACACAGAGGTTTCGTTAATGTTCTCCTCTGCGTCCTCTGCGGCAAGTTTTATAGGTATTCGATATTTTGTGGGGCGAGGCGTTTGACCTGCGTTAGCTGGTTTTGGCCGAGGGTTGCTTCGATTTGGACGGTGTTGCCCTCGTATTCTTCCTGAATATCCTTGGCGACGGTTTTGAGGTAGCTTTGCAGTTTGCCGTCGGTGATGTCGGCGGTGACACGTACGCGAATGCGTCCTCCTCGGACTCTTTCGGTGACGGTTTTGGCCAGTTCGTCCAGATTCAGCCCCGTTTTTGCCGAGACACTAATCGCATCCGGAAAAACTGTCTGCACCGAATCAAAGACAGCCCGGTTAGCGATGTTGTCGGATTTGTTCAGCAGAACCATCATCTCTTTTTGGTCGCAGCCCAGTTCCTTCAGTACCTGCTCAACACTTTTGATTTGCTCAAACGCCTCTTCACTTGACGCATCGACCACGTGCAGCAGGAGGTCGGCGTTGACGGTTTCTTCCAGCGTGGCCTTAAACGAAGCGACCAAATGGTGGGGCAGCTTGCTCACGAATCCAACTGTATCGCTCAGCAATACCTCCACACCCGAGGCGGTTTCCCATTTTCGCGTCCGCGTATCCAGTGTGGCGAAAAGTTGATCCTCGACATACACATGCGCATCGGTCAGTGCGTTCATCAGTGTGCTCTTGCCGGCGTTGGTATAGCCGACCAGCGAGATTTTGAAAAATTCACCCCGGCCGTCGATTTCACGCATCTTGCGTTTGTCAATCGCGGCGATGCTGCGTTTCAGTTCACTGATACGTTTGTTAACCAGTCGGCGGTCGATTTCCAACTGCTTTTCACCGGTACCACGTGTGCCAATACCACCGACCGCACCTGCACCACCGGCGCCCGCACCGCCGGTGACGGTGTCCAAGTGGCTCCACATGCGCGTCAGCCGCGGGTAGGTGTATTCCAACTGGGCCAGTTCGACCTGGAGTTTGGCCTGATGCGTCTGGGCGCGTGTGGCGAAGATGTCCAGAATCAACTCGCTGCGGTCGAGTACCTTGACTTCAAGGATTTTCTCTAATTCGCGAATCTGAGCCGGCGACAGGTCGTTATCGAAGATGACCACATCGCCTTCCTTGAGCTTCACCCGATCGGCCAGCATCTTTGCCTTGCCGGAGCCGATATAGGTGGCCGGGTTAATCCGATTGAGTTTCTGAATGAAGCGATCTACAATGACCGCGCCCGCACTTTCGGCCAGCGCTGTCAGTTCACTGAGTACATCGGTTTGATTGGTATTTTTATTCTCACCTCGCAGAACGGCACCCACCAAAACGGCGCGTTCCTGCTGGACTTTTAGCTGATCTCTGACTTTTTCCAAGTTGCTTTACAGCCTCCAAAACACGGTTTTTGTTTAAAAACGCATTATACTCCATTGTTCACGATTTCTCAACCCCTCATCCGGAAACCCCGTTTTGGGGTTTGATATTATGGGTTTGCGTGGTATGATATTCCATTAATACGGCAACAGAACTGGCTTAGCAGAGGCAAAACAAGGAGAAAGAAATGAAGAATTATACATTATATTATTTGATTTTGATCTTGGTGTCATCCATATCTTTTTCTGGAGTCCTGAGTGAGAAGGAGTTATTGGAGTCTAAAAAGAAGATGCTGGGGTATTATCATGGCAGGCATAATAGACAAGCGGAGAGAATCAAAGAAGACTTGATCAAAAAAGGATATCCGGATGATAAGCTTGAAATTGATCATATAAAAGCTGATGTTGCGGAAAGTTGTTCAAAAGAGCTTGAAAATCTTGAGAGGAGACGCATCCGATCATATATAATGGGGCTTAAAAGACAATATGGCATTGAATATGATGATCTTGCGGCATTCTATCCGAAGAGACCCGATTTTGAAAAGAATTTGGATGACTATTGCAATGCAAAAGAAACAGTTGGTACGGGTACAGATGATTTTACTCGGTACGAGAGACTGCTGAAGAAAAATCCTCATAGGGATGAGATTGTCAGGCTTGAAAAAGAGCGTCAGGAGAGAGCGAGATATAATAATGAATATTATAATGTTTTGATAGAGATTCCTTTTAGTATGGATGAGATCAATCTTATGCAGGAACGGTTCATATCTTCTCCTGTAGATGTCAAGTCCAAACTGCTGAAATTATTTGAGCAAGAATGGTCCTTGTCTTCGGAAACATTTCTTTGGACCTATCTTGAAGATAATGTAAGTGAACCAATTCGTGTTGAAGTGTTGAAAACGCTCAAAGCCAGAGAGCAGTTAGATGTGGATAAAATTAAAAATGTTATATCAAAAGCGAGAGAGGCAAATGATACTTTGCTTGAAGAAGAAGCATTTTCTTTTTTAGCTCAAGAGAACCGTTATTTTAATAGGATGGCAGCAAGAACTTTGGCAGAGTATTTAAGCGACGCATCTCCTGAGAATGTGGGGTTAATTCTTAAATACTATGAATTTCGTTTTGATGACAATTCTGTTAAGGTTTTCTTTAAGATGTTAAATGACCCCCGATATGACAAATTTCATTATCGAATTGGTAGTATTCTGGGCGATTTAAGCGATTCGCATTCCGGTCGAATAAATGTCTGGTCACAAATGCTGGAATACCTTAATGCAGATTTGAACAAGCACGCCGCACTTGGATTTATCGAAGAACTTGACATCGAGCGAGTATCTTTTCCGGGGCAAAAGGAACAGAAAGAAGCTGTAGTGGAACAGCTAGTTCAATTGTCCGCTGTTTACAATGATGCAGAGGTTAAATCATTAGTCCAAGAGAAAATAGCTGATTTTAAGAGTCGTCAAATGCAAGCTGATGAAAAGGAATATGAGAGAGGAATAGCCTTCTTAAAGGGTTATTTGAAAATGATTGAGTTGTCTCTTTTAGATAAGCGGGTTGAATATGTTGAGGAAGCAGACAAAGCATATGATCAAGTAATTGAGCAATGCCAAACCCAATTGACAGAATTGAAAACCAAATATCCCCAAGAGGGCTTTTACGGCTCTATTGAAGAAGAATTAGCCGAACTCATAAGAATGCGCCAGTTATCTAAGTCTGAACAAGCTCGGCAAGCAGATTCTGAATTTAACCGGTTTAAAGAACAAGTTCGAAAAAAATATGATGAGCCTGTGAGGTTGATTTCTGCCGATAGTCCGGATGGGATTGGAGTCATTACTGATGGAAAAAAAATTGCGATTGAAGGTCACTGGGAAGCATGGACTGCAGATGTTCTTGAGCGTGTGGAGCATTATTTTGAAAACGGGAAACTCCATGTTAAGATTTATGTGAAGCCATATTTTAATACCAGAGGAGAATTTTATGGAAGCCCTGGTTTTTATGTGAGTTTTCCAAAAATTGATATTCCCCAAGAAGTAATTGTGGTAGGTCCCCGCCATAACAGTACATTGACTGTAAGAAGAAAAAATAAAGAGCTTTGTATTCCAAATCATGCATTGGTTGTAGAGTCAAGATTAGTACAGAATGATTCATCTTTAAAATGAACTAAGAAAAGTAAGGAATTAGCATGGATTTTTTTGAGGTAGTCAGGCAGCGGCATAGTTATCGCGGTGGGTTTACCGAGCGGGGAGTGTCGCGTGAGGATTTAGCTAAAATTGTTCAGGCGGGATTGGATGCGCCGTCGGGCAAGAATTGTCAGACGACGCGGTTTGTGATTGTTGATGAACCGGAATTGGTTGCGCAGATCGCACAAATGCACCCGGCCAACAAGGCCATGCAGCAGGCTAAAGCCTTTATCGCGTGCATCATCGACAAGCAGCCCGAGCTGGTCTACGAAGGCTATGAGTTTCAAATCGAAGACTGCGCCGCGGCGGTGGAAAACATGTTGCTGGCGACGACAGCCCTCGGTTATGCCAGCGTCTGGATCGACGGCTGGCTGCGTGTCGAAAACCGCAACACAATCATCGGTCAATTGTTGGGCGTACCGGATGAAAAGGTCGTTCGCATCCTCCTGCCGATTGGCACCCCGGAAAAAGAACCTCGCGGTCCGAAGAAGATGGGCTTTGATGAGCGGGCGTCGTTTAATCAATTTTGAATGTTGATTTTTTAATTGTGAATTACGGAATCGCCCTCAGCGATATTGTTTAATGCTGGATTCCCGCCTTCGCGGGAATGACACAGAGAGCCAGCGAAAAAGGTCAAAATATGAGTATTCCCGATGGATTGCGGTGTCCCAAGTGCGGGTCGATGGATATTGCTGAGATTGTTTATGGTCCGGTGGAGATGACACCGGAGTTGATGCAGAGGGTTCAACTGCGTCGGGTGCAGGTACGCAACGAGCTGAAGCCGGATAATCCGCCGGAGTATTACTGTAACTACTGTCGTTACGAATGGCGGGAGTAGGGATTGATTAATGATGAATGATTATTGATTATTTGTGGAATCGGCCTTTGGCCGATGCTGTTTAAATAGATTCCTCGGCTTCGCTCGGAATGACAATCGAGGTTCAGAAAGAGAAACTCCTAATCTCTAATCAGTGGTAACTGATTACTGACATCTGAACAAATGGATGGACTTGAAATAACACATTGGACACAATGGGTGGCGCTGCTGGTTGGCGGATTTCTGATTGGTGTTTCCAAGACAGGGCTGCCGGGCGTCGGTATTCTCGTGGTGCCGATGCTGGCGCTGGCGTTTGATGCTAAGTCATCAGTCGGGCTGCTGTTGCCGATTTTAATTTTCGCTGATATCTTCGCGGTGACCTATTATAGGCGCCATGGCGAATGGAAACACCTGATGCGGCTGCTGCCGTGGGCGGTCGCCGGTATCGGTATCGGCTTTTGGGTGCTGGACATGATAGACAGCGAAAGCCTTAAGCCGCTGATCGGCGGGATTGTGCTGGTGATGCTGGGCATTCGTTTTCGTTCACTCGTCGGCAAAGAGCCTGATGTTGACCATATCCCGCATAATCGCTGGTTTGCCGCCGCGATGGGGACCGCCGCTGGTGCGACGACGATGATGGCCAATGCGGCCGGGCCGGTGATAACGCTTTATCTCTTGAGTATGCGGTTTGACAAGAAGAAATTTGTCGGCACTGCCGCATGGTTTTTCTTCATCGTCAACTGGATCAAGGTGCCGCTGATGGGCCGACTCGACATGATTACCGTTGCTTCACTAAAGCTCGATTTATTTGCCTTGCCTGCGGTTGCGGCAGGGGCATTCGCCGGCATCTGGCTGCTGAAACGCATTCCGCAGCGATTCTTTAATATGCTGGCCCTGGCTCTGGCTGCTGCGGCGGCTGTCAAACTCTTGGGACTCTACTCCTTGATCTTTCAGCGATAATCGGCCGGCGATTCACAATTTTTCGATCTTTTCAAAAACGTCTTAATCAGATTGTATGTCCCAAGGCCTACCGGAATCAGATACACAACAGTCACATAAGCAAAAATGGCCCACCAAATTCCAGGATGGACTGAGAGATTGAAAATGTCCTGTCTGGTTCCACTCGCTGTCACGCTGAAAACCGCTGCTCGAATAGTAATGGCATCGAGAGCAATGGTAATCAGCAGCAAAAAGGCCCCTTTAAGAATCGCATAACCATAAAACAGCATCTTGACAAATTGTGAGGATTTCTTCGAGGCCTTATGCAGATCGACCTCCCAATAAAGACGCACATATTCATACTGTTTCTCCCATATCATCCGTAAAAGAAATAGCCAGCTAAGCCCTTTCAAACATATCTGGACACGATAATGAAACGCAACATCTTCATACCATGACAAAAGAAATCCGTTCACAAAAGACGCCAGCAGCAGCAAAAGCCCAATAAGTGCCAGCATGCACAAGCAGGAGCGTACAAAGCCCACATACTGTGACTCGTTAAACTCGTAGATTGAATATCTTGATGGATATTTCATTTGCTTGCAGAATTAGCTTTCTCCTATTCAATGAATCTAAAAGTATTCCGTCATTCCAGACGCAGTATTGACATCCCAAAGAATCCGGGAAACCTTATTATTGCGGCAATGACAAAATGCTATCGAATAGCATTATTTATCGCCCGGGCCAATTTCTCCGGTTCATCGGTGCCGATTCGGGCTTTTTTGCCGTTTTTCAGGATGATTTCAACTGATTTAAATCCAGCGATGTTGTACAGCCATCCGGAAAAGTACCAGCGAATCCCCCAACCCCAGAACCATGTATGACGGGCGGGACTAACTCTGTCGATCTCGGAGAGGGAAAATTTCTTGATAAAAGCGCCGGGGCCGAAACGAACCCGCAAAAAACGGTCGTTAATTGTGACCGTTAGCGACGATACCAGCAAAATTGCCCACAATAGGATGACCGGAGCCAGAATATAGACGACAACAGGAGCCGGACCTGGTGAGATAAACAGTGAGCCGCATGCCACAATGCCAACCGTTAAGGCCAAATAAAACGGAATGCCCGCTTTTTGCGTATGTTGATATTTTAGCTGCATTTAGGGTTTTCCTTTCACATTTCGTGAGCTTTCATCTATAATGACGCCCCAAAACGGCAACTGTTGCAGAATTTCTGCGAAAACGGTGGTTGCCGGTTGATTACTAATAGAATTCGGTCATATGGAGGACTGATTATGAATAATTTTGACTACCAAAATCCCGTGCGGATCGTTTTCGGCAAGGGAGCGATTTCCCAGTTGAGCGATCTGATTGATCCGAGTCTGAAGGTGATGATGACCTACGGCGGTGGTTCTATCAAGCGTAATGGTGTGTACGATCAGGTTACCGCGGCATTGAAAAATCACAATGTCATCGAGTTTGGCGGAATCGAGCCGAACCCGACCTATGAAACCTGTATGCAGGCGGTTGAAGTGGCCCGATCCGAGAAGGTGGATTTCCTGTTGAGTGTCGGTGGCGGTTCCGTGCTGGATGGAACAAAGTTTATCGCTGCCGCGGCCAAATATGACGGCGAGCCGTGGGACATTCTGTCCAAAGGAGCTGCGGCGTCCGAGGCCATCCCGCTGGGTGATGTGATAACTCTGCCGGCCACAGGTTCTGAGATGAACTGTTTTTCTGTCGTCTCGCGTAAAAGCACGCAGGAAAAGCTGGCGTTTGCTTTGCCGTATGTGTACCCTGTATTTTCGATATTGGATCCCGAGACGACTTATTCACTGCCGAAAAACCAATTACGAAACGGACTGGTTGACGCGTTTGTGCATGTGATGGAACAGTATGCGACTTATGATGTTGGCAGTGCCCTGCAGGACCGACAGGCCGAGTCGATTGTCCGCACCTTGATCGAAATCGCTCCGGACGTGCTGGGCAAACAGGACTATGCCAGCCGGGCGGACTTCATGTGGGCCGCAACCAATGCCCTCAACGGATGGATCAACTGCGGCGTGGTGCAGGATTGGGCCACGCATACGATTGGCCATGAGATTACCGCGTTTTGCGGATTGGCCCACGCTGAAACGTTGGCGATTGTGCTGCCGGCGATCTGGAAGCATCAGTTCGAGCATAAAAAGGGCAAACTGGCGCAGTTGGCACGTCGGGTCTGGCATGTAACCGCTGGTGACGAAAGCCAACAGGCCGCCACGGCCATTGACAAAACAGTTGCCTTTTTCCATTCCGTGGGTATGCCGACCTCGCTTGAAGATTATGCTATCGGTAAAGCAGAAATTGACAAAATCGTAAGCCGGTTTGCGGAACGGAAGGCCTGTTTTGGCGAACACCAGAACATCGGCCCCGAGCAGGTCGGCGAAATATTGCGGCTTGCTTTAAAAAAATAAAACGAGAACAGACAGCATAAACTTGATCAGGAGTTGTAATGACGCATTTGTATATTAAGGATATTGAAGCCGGACAGCAGTTTCAGGATACGTATATGGTCACCCAGCCGGTGTTGCGGAACACCACGCGGGGCGATCTGTATATTGCGATGTTTTTGTCGGATAAGACCGGCAAGGTCAACAGCCGGCTCTGGCAGGCGACGCAGGAGCAGTACCAGTCGCTGCCGAGCGAGGGGTTTGTGGCGATTCGCGGGAAAAGTGAGTTGTACCAGGGTAATCTGCAAATCGTGATTAACGATATGAGAGTGGTTTCGGCCGATGAAGTCAACCTGGAAGATTACATGCCGCGAACCGAGAGGAATATCGATGAGATGTTCGCCCAGTTCAAAGACATCATGGGCACGATCAAAAACGCTGATCTGAAAAACCTGGTCCAGGCATTCTTCAATGACGGCGAATTGATGAAACAATTCAGGATTGCCCCGGCCGCGATGCAGATGCATCACAACTACCTCGGCGGCCTGCTGGAGCACACGCTCAGCATGGCAACCGTTGCCCAGGCACTGTTTCCGCTGTATCCGAAAATCCAAAGTGACCTTGTACTGGCGGCGATTTTCCTGCACGACATTGCCAAGACACAGGAACTGTCGTATAAAATCGGCTTCGGCTATACTGACCGCGGTCAACTGCTCGGCCACATTATCCAGGGTACGCAGTTGATTACGCAAAAGGCCGACGACCTGAAGGCGGACGGCACTCCGGTCAATCCCGAGATTCTCGACAGCCTGCTGCACATTATCGTCAGCCACCACGGCCAGTACGATTACGGCTCGCCCAAGCTGCCGGCCATGCCGGAGGCGTTTATGGTTAACTATATTGACAATCTCGACGCCAAAATGAACCAGACCGCCGCCCTGATCGAAAACGATCCCGGCGATTCCAACTGGACCGCCTTCCAGCGCTCGCTCGAAACCAAACTCTACCGCAACCGCGTTCTGGACAATGACTGATCGTCGCCGAATGGTCGTTCAGGTCAGTGTTGTCGTTCAGGACAACGACCGCGTCCTGCTCGTTCAAGAGGGCGATCCATCCGCCGGTAGACGCTGGAACTTGCCCGGCGGACACCTCGAAATGGGTGAAGCGATTCAGGATTGTGCCAAACGAGAGCTGTTCGAAGAAACGGCTCTGAAAGCTTGCTCTTTGAGGGTGCTTGGGGTTTATCCGGCCTTGCGAAGTGAGTCCGTTTATGCGATACGATTTGTTTTTTTAGCGAACGTCGAAAATCTTCACGAAGCCGCTGCCGGTGATGAAATCGCGGCGATCCGGTGGTCAACGCCGGATGAAATCAAGGAGATGCCCGATACAGCCTTGATTGCGCCGGAAGTATTTCGGCAAGTAATGCGAGATGTCGCGGGCGGAGTCAGTTATTCATCCGAGTTGATTGCCGAGCCGATGGCTGGAGATCAAAGTTGGCTGGCAGGTAAATCAGGTTGCTGAAAAATGCAAATTCATTGCTTTTCCGACTTTGTTGAGGTGTTAGCGTGAAAATCAACTCTGGCACGCCCTGCAGAAAGCATGACCCCGAAGGGGTGGCAATACAGTCGCCGCCGGGCGTCAGCCCCCGGAAAACGGGCGACATGAAATCCCGAGTTCTGAGGGGACGGTATATCAAAAGGCTTTTCTGCAGAGCTATTCTGGCCTCCTTGATTCCTGAATGGCGGCTTTTAGTGCCCCGGAAATCATTTAAAATACTCCTCAGATGCCAATTAAAGGCGTCAAACGGCGATTTTTAAAGATTTTCTTTCCCAACTTTGGCTCGCGTGGTAAAATAAGGCTTTGTTATGATAAGAAATATGGGGTTGTTTTCAGGGAGTATTCTGATGTTAGGACATGAACAAGCAAATCGCAGGTTAAGTTGGTTGTGGGGTGTTGTTTTGTTAGCGTTTTTGGCGTCACCACTGTATGCGTATGACCGTCAACGACGCCAGCGGCCAAGACGTGAGCGTCCGCGTCGCGACGCAGTCCGTACCGTTGAGCCGAAACTGTCGGAAGAAGGCCAGGCGGGCTTCCGGGATGTGGAAGCAGCGTTGAAAGAATTGCTGACCGTTGTGAATCAAAATCAGCAGCCCGACCAGATTTTGCTGGACAAAGCCGCGGGACTGCTGTCAGACAACAAGCGTTATTCATCGGATTATGCAGACAACCAGAAAGCCGCTTATATGCTGCTGCAGGCGTGGGTCAGCTATTATGACGAGGATTTGGCAACAGCCATGAACTGGTCAATGCGGGCGGCCAAGACCGATGAAACGCATCGTGATGCCTGGGTCAGTTCGGCGATTTTTTGCCTGCTGAATGACAAACGGCCGAAACTGCCTCGTCCCCCCAAACCAACACCGACCCGCAGCTCTCGCCGTGACGAGGACTATGACAGAAGGCCAAGCATGGGCCGGCCGGACCAAAGCGCCTCGATGCAAAACGGGACGTTGAATTTTGAACTGACTGCCTTGCGGCAGGAAATATTCAGCGAACGCTATGAACAGATCGACTACAAGAAGCAGTGGGGCGATCAGATTGATTATGATCCCGCCACAGATACGCTGTGTGTGCTGTTCTGGCAGTCGGATGCCGATGCCGCCGGAGGTGCTGATCCCAATGATATGACTCCGGAAGAGCGGCGTGCGGCAAAAATGCGTGAAAAGCAGAAAACCCAGACTCCTGGACGCTCGCAGCACTCGCCGAAGCTGGAACTGAAAGCCCAGCAGAAATATTTCAAGCAGATTGCCGAAGCCTGTAAGGATGAGAAAACTTTAAAATTCATCGAGGTCAATACGGATGTGCCAAAGGTTGCCGAAAAAGTCCAGGAGCAGCGTCTGATTGACATGGCTGACGAAGAAGATATACCTTTGTTGTATGCGGCCGAAACCGACCTGAAGCCGACCGATTACGCTCAAATCAGCCAGCCCGGGCCGCTGATGCTGGTGGCGGCTCCCGGTGGTAAGATCAAATATGCCGGTCCCGCAGCCGATTTTGTGCCGGTGTTTATCCTCGCCGCCACAACCGGTATCGAGATTGACATGAAACCCGTGGCCCAACCGCACATGCCGGGAATGCACGGGATGCCGCATATGCCCGGAATGGAAGGCCGACCGGATCGCCCGTTTGTGGATCCGTTTCTGGAGATGGATCCAGGAATGCCCGGCCAGATGCCCCACCCTCGGGACAGACGGGATATGCGTCCCAATCCGATGCCGCGTCCGGGTTTTAGCCCTGATACGCCTCCGGGCAGGGTTCAGCCCAAGGTAGCCGATCCTAACTCTCCGCCGGCCGGTGCCGATCCTAATACGCCTGCCGTCGCGCAGCCGGCTCCCGCAGTGCCGGAAAAGAAAGCGCCGGCTCCGGCCTCTAAGCCCGCTGTCAAAAAGGAACTGACCGCTCAGGATCGTTATGACGCCGAGCGGTTATTATCGCTGGCCGAACTGCAGATCAATTCCAGCCGGAAAATTCGCGGCAAAAGCCCCAAGAAGGGGGTGGATGCCTGCAAGGAAATACTGGAAAAATATCCCGGCACCGAGTATGCCGACAAGGCCAGAGAACATCTACAGGACGTCCCAAAGCGACTTTGGGATAAGTACAAAATTGCTGAGCTGCTGGACCTTTAAATCACCATTTAGGGAGAAATGCGATGACCGAGTTACTGACGAATGCGGATGTGCCGACGATTAACGTGATAGCCGGATGCTTGCCGGAAGCATGGGAAAAGGCGGTCGTGGCGGTTTGGCGACAGGGTCTGGCGATCAAGACACAGTATGATAAGCCCGGTGACCCGCCCAGCAAGGACGCGACGGTGATGATTACGGTGGCCAATCCGTTTAATGAGCCGAGGATTCACAAGAATTTCCCCGGCGGTCCCGAAGAACTGGAGGCTTATCGTCAGGAAGTGGTTGCCGGTATTCATGACCACTGGATCGACCCGGCCGCCGGTAAGTGGACCTATACCTATCACGAACGCATGTTCGCGTATTCGCCGGTTGAGGACTTGCGCGACCCGGACAGTCCCAAGCCGTTTATCCCGTTCGACCAGATTCAGTATATCATTGACTCACTGGCCGATTGTACGCATACCCGGCGCAGCCAGGCGATTACCTGGATGCCGACATGCGACCCGAAGACCGACGACCCGCCGTGCCTGCAGCGCATCTGGTGCCGGCTCGTGGCCGACGGCGAGGGGTTCGTTCTGAATATGAACACCCACTGGCGCAGCCGCGATTTGTATAAGGCCTGGTTTATGAATGCCTATGCCCTGACGGATTTACAGAAAATCATTGCTGATAAGATTGCGGAAAAACTGGGCAAATCTGTAAAAGTTGGACGCTATGTCGATATCAGCGATTCGCTGCATATTTACGGCTCCTATTTTGAGGATGCCGAAGTGGAAATTACAAAAATGGAAAACACGTCCTTTACCGACCGTGCCTGGGAAACGTCGCATCCGGCCTTTGAGATGATGACCGAAGAGGCCCGCGAAAAGCTCGCGAAGGATCCCGACTGGTACGCGAAAGCCAAAGGGTAATTTGTTTACAATAGTAACAGAAAGATTGAGTTCTATGAAAATTTCAAACATGCCGAAGATTTTGACAACACTGATTTGTTTATTGATCGTATTTGTTTCTGGCTGCTGTCGAACCGTATTTCGGTATAAAATGGCAAAATTGCCGGATGATGGGAAATCGCTGGCTTTTTATACGCCGCCGTCAGACGGCAGCAAATTGGCAAATACTGCCAACCGGGATATTCGCAATGTTATCTTATGTATTGGCGACGGCATGGGTTTTGAGCATGTGGCTTTGTCGCGTCATGCCGGGAATGCCCCGCAGCTTTGGATGGAAACGCTGCCGGTGACCGGTGAAATTGAAACCGGCTCGGCGAATAAAAAAGTGACCGATTCGGCGGCGGCGGGTACCGCGATGGCCTGCGGGATCAAAACCAATAACGGCATGATCGGCATGACGCCGGATGAAGTTCAATACCATTCCATTCTCGAACTGCTGGCACAAGACGGTTGGAAGACCGGCTTGGTTGCGACCTCGCAGATCACACACGCTACGCCGGCGTCGTTTTCTGCGCATATCACCAGCCGAAGCAATCAAAAAGGGATTGCTCCGCAGATGCTGGATAACCGGGTCGATGTGATGTTTGGCGGCGGACGAAAATACTGGCTGCCGAAAGGTGACGGCGGTATCCGCGATGATAAGCAGGATTTGCTCGCGCAGGCGCGTGAAGCGGGCTATCAGGTGATTGCTACACGCCAGGAGTTATCGAAACTCAAAAAGACGCCGGCGATTGGCGCATTCGGCAAAGACGGTCTGACGACAGTGGCGCCTGAGCCGTCGATTGCAGAAATGAGCGGTAAGGCAATCAGCCTCCTTAGCCGAAAGAGCAAACAGGGCTTCTTTCTGATGATCGAGGGCAGTCAGATCGACTGGGCGGCCCACGGCAATGATGCGGGCCGTGTGATTCGCCAGACATTGCTGTTTGATATGGCGGTGCGAGAGGCGATTGAATTTGCCAAACGTGACGGGCATACACTGGTGATTGTGACCTCAGATCATGAAACCGGCGGCCTGACGGTCAAGCCGGATAAAAACGATGGCCTCAAGACCAAATGGTCCACCGGCGGACATACCGCTGACAATGTTCCGCTTTATGCCTTCGGTCCCGGCGCCGAGAAATTCTCCGGCCAAATGGACAACACCGATATCCCCAAACGTATCGCAAAACTGACCGGCATCAAACAATTTCCGGCCAAAAAAACAATCCAATAGACATTTTTCACAACAATTAAATATACGGGCATCGGTGATTTGAATCTATCGCCGATGCCTGTTGTTTTCTCATTCTCACAATCCCTTTCGATTTAAGCGAATCATATTATTCTTGAAATCGGAGTTGTAGGTATTGTTTTCTTAGATTTACTTGGTATGTCTAAGTTATTGTGAAATATCATCTTATTAAGATGTTGTTGGAGGTCTAAGAACACTTGAAATCTCGTGTTTGGGGTGATTTGCATTGAATATAGATTAAAAGCGGTTAAATAGTTAGATTTATATTGATTTCTCAGCTTGTACGTCCTATAATCGTTCGCATTGGAGCGGGGTTCTGTTTGGAGGTTCCCCCGAAGGAAATTGTTATGTTACCATTGCAAGTCGGCCGCATCTTATGCAATGGTCAACTTTGAGGAGAGGTTGCTATGAAGGTACATTGGTTCACCCTTTTACTGATACACTCATTTCTTGTTTCCTGTCTGTTTGCCTTTGAAGGAGGTGGTACGGAAGAATTCCCCTATTTAATTTCGACACCGGAGGATTTACATACCATTGCTGCTGACAACTCACTTTGGACCAGTTGCTTCGAAATGACTGGTGACATTGATCTGGCAGGAACTCCAATTGCATGCATCGAAAGATTTAGAGGGGTTTTTGATGGAGGTGGATATGCGATATATAACTATGAGCCGATTGATCCTTGTTCAGAGACTTACATGGGGTTCTTTGGGGTACTGAAATCTTCTGCCGTCGTGAAAAACCTAACCTTCGTAAACCCTCGCATTGACTGTACGATCCCTGCCGTTCCGCGTTATGTCGGCTTACTCGCAGGAAGGGTTGAAAGCGGAAGCATTCTTAATTGTCATATTCGAGGCGGATATGTTAAGCATCAGTATACCTGGCCAACAAGCTCATACGGAGACACTGTGGGAAGTGTCGCTGGAGAAATTTATCCAGACATGTCTATTCATGATTGTTCTGTAAAAGATACGACTGTTATTGGCTCAGAAGCGGGTGGGATTGCAGGAACAAATCTTGGTACTATTCAAGGTTGCAGGGTTGAAAGAATTATCGTTGATGGTTCCATATATGCTGGAGGTGTCTGTGGTAACAATCAGGGCACAATTTTCAGATGTATTGCCCAAGGTGATATTACCGCGAAGGCTTATGCTGGTGGTTTGGCTGGAATTAATAATGGTTATCCCCCATTTCTTAGCTTACCCATCCGCATAATAAATGAAAGCTGGGCAAACTGTAATGTGTATTCCAATGATAATAGCGGTGGATTGGTCGGGACAGTGGGGAATGTCAGCTCTGTCATTAACTGTTACTCAATGGGGATGATTGACGGTACGCTCCATAAAGCAGGTTTGATATCCTGTGTTAAGAATGGCGCTGGTGCAGACCCTCAAATTGAAAATTGTTTCTCAATCGCAAAACTTGTTGGGAGTACGCAGGGAGGGCTTATTAGTCATGTTCACACCGATGGCGGTCCGGTTACCGTTAGCAATTCATATTGGGATGTAAATGTCAGTGGCGCTTCCTCTAGTGCAAGGGGGACAGGGGAAACGACTCCAGAGATGCAACTGCAAAGTACGTTTGCCAGTTGGAACTTTGAGAATGTATGGTATATGGGGGCTTATCCACTATTCCAATGGGAGTTGAATCCCTTGCAGGTTCAGATTGATGCAGCGGTTGATGGCGATGTGATCGTTGTTGAGCCGGGAATCTATGAAGGACCGCTGTTTTTTAAGGGCAAGAATATCACATTGACTTCAACCGATCCGACCGACTCGGCGGTTGTTGCTGCGACAGTCCTTCAAGGCAGAGGTAATAGCTCCGTGGTTACTTTCGCCGGTACCGAAAATGATACCTGTGCCCTGGCTGGTTTTACAATTACCGGCGGTTCCTCACTGCGTGGCGGCGGGATTTGTGCCAATAGCGCACAGGCCGGGATTTCTCACTGTGTTATACAGAATAATACGGCGACTTATGGCGGTGGAATAGCGGATTGTCTGGGAAAGATCGAAAAATGTGTTATTTCAAGTAATTCGGGCATTTCCAACGGCGGTGGTTTGGTCAAATGTGCGGGGCTGATATCAAATTGTTTGATCGTTAATAACACCGCGGTGTCCGGCGCCGGCTTGAATAATTGTGACGGTGTTATTGTCAATTGTACGATTGCTGATAATACCGCGACAAGCAACGGCGGCGGCCTAAGACGCTGCGATGGTGCGGTTTCAAATAGCGTCATCTGGTCAAACAGCCCTGATGATCAATTTGAATGTACGAATCTGACTTATTGCTGTTATAAAGGCGCTGTTGGGGGAGGGAATCTTAATGGTGATCCATTGTTTGTCGATCCGACGGCCGGAGATTATCGTCTGCAACAGGAATCCCCCTGTATCGATACCGGTGATCCAGCTTCAGATTACAGCAATGAACCCATGCCCAATGGCGAATGCATTAACATGGGGTTTTATGGAAATACTCCTGAAGCGGCAATAAAGCTGCTTGTACCCCAGGAAAAAATCCTTGCCGCAGACGGAAAACAATATGACCGTTTTGGAGAATCAATCGCATTTGATGGCGATGTAGCAATCATCGGAGCTGAATACGGTGACGGTCTTGATGGAAACACAGGTTCAGCGTATATCTTCAGATACGATGGGATCACTTGGGTACAGGAGGCTGAGTTAATGGCTGCTGACGGAACAGGGTATGAGCGATTCGGCCATTCCGTATCCATTAGCAACGATGTTGCCATTGTAGGTGCTTTTGAAGATGATGATCGTGGTCAGGTTTCTGGTTCGGCATATATCTTCCGATATAACGGTACGATCTGGACCCAGGAAATCAAGCTGATTGCGACTGATACCGTTGCCTGGGATCAGTTTGGAAAAGCTGTTGCGATTGATGGCAATGTCGCGATTGTTGGAGCTCCAGGCAACAATAGCAATGGACATTATGCGGGCGCTGTATATATATTTCGATTTCATGGTTCGTCCTGGGTGCAACAGACAAAGCTATTCCCCCCACCCAGCGCTCACTATTCTCATCTGGGAATATCAGTTGCGATTGATGGAAATTATATGATTGCGGGAGGATATTACGAAAATAATAACCTTGGTGCCGCTTATATTTACCATTACGATGGTGCCACATGGATCCAACAGGCCCATCTGTCTGCAGGTGGCAGTGATTCTCCATTCTATTTTGGAGGTTCAGTTTCCATTAGCAAAGATTCTGTAATTGTAGGCGCGACTAATGATAATGGTGAGAACAGTAGCCCTGGCTTTGCTTATATTTTTAAACGTATTGGTTCATCCTGGATTCAGCAAGCCAGACTATCACCAGCAGATGGAATGGGCAAAGATCATTTTGGCCATTCTGTTTCAATAGCTGATGACGTCGTGATTGTCGGATCAGAGGGTGATGACGACTTTGGGGAGCAATCGGGTTCTGCGTACATCTTCCGATATGACGGCTCTTCGTGGACCCAACGGGCTAAACTGTCAGCCAATGATGCCGAATCGAGTAATTATTTTGGTTGGTCTGTGGATATTAACAAAGGCAGATTTATGGTTGGCGCATATGGTGATGAGAATTACGCCGGCTCGGTATATCTTTTTGGTGAGCGGGCACCGGAATATCTTACTGTTTGCGGATTAGAGACGATTTCCAAGCAAGAGGTCAACCCGAATGTGTTTGAATATATATATCAATTGGCAGTAACCAATTCACACGTAGAGCCGGTTTCTGATGTCACAGTCACATTGCTGTCAGACTGTGACAATATGACAATTGTTGACGGCGAAGTTTTGATTGACCAGATTGCTGTTGGACAAACAATTGTTGCCAGTGATACCATCACAGTACAGGTGGACCGCGCTGACGGCCCTGCCGCGGCCGAGTGGCTTATTGGACATGGCGACCTGACAACTCAGGCCACTCAACCTGTAACACTTGGCCTGCTGGCCGACATTATTGCCGATGGTATTGTAGATGAGCAAGACTTGCTGCGGCTGATACAAAGCTGGATGACAGCCGATTCGATTGCTGATGTTGTCTCGGCACCGGGTGAACCGGTCGATTTTGTGAATATGAACGACTTCCGAGTCTTATCGGAGGAATGGAAGAAATAGTACAATCGTCGCATCATGGGTTCCAACGCGACTGATTGTTTCAGTGTTGATGGCAACGTAAATGAGGATAGTAAAACAGGAGAGGGAAGATGAAAAGGTTATTTCTGGCATTAATCGTTGCGTTTATCTGTGTAGAGTTTGCCTCTGCTGACATATTCGGCACAGGAGAAAATCAAATTGAAATTGATTTCATAACAATTTCAGGAGACACAAATCCCTCTGGTGATTACGGAATTGTTCCCAATGATTATCGCATCGCTGTATATGAAATTACGAATGAACAATGGAATAAATTTTCCACAAGCTTAGGGATGCCGGTGACAGGCACTCCACTGTATGCTTATAATGCGGATCCTCATTTTACAGAATTAGGCGTTCCTACTAATAATGTCAGTTGGTTTGAGGCTGCTCAGTTTGTTAACTGGCTCAATACCAGTAATGGTCAACAGCCTGCGTATAAGTTTATTGGCACACAGGGAACAGAAAACTATTCATTTACTGCCTGGCAACCTGGTGATAGTGGTTATGATGCAAGTAATCCATATCGCAATAGCAATTCCGCGTATTTTCTGCCAAATGAGGATGAATGGGTCAAAGCAGCATACTGGAATGGCAGCACCCTTCAAGAATATGCAATTAAGCCGGGAGAGGAACTTCACCATGGAGACGGTGTCAGTGGGACCGGTTGGAATTATTCAGATGACACCTCGTCTTCTTCTGGCCCCTGGGATATTGGCAGCGGTTCAGAAGAACTCAATGGCACTTATGACATGATGGGAAATGTTGTAGAGTGGCTGGAAGACCCCTATGTTATAGGCGACTACACATATGATGCCGGGCGCAGTGTCCGTGGCGGATCGTACTATGGAGACAGTCATCACTTCAGATCTTTTGTCCGCCAACCCGGCAATCCAAGTTTTGGAAGTATCAATATGGGGTTCCGGATTGCGTCGATAGCAGCCCCAAACCCCCTTCAGGCAAAGATTGATGCCGCATCGGATGGTGATGTCATTGTAGTTGAGCCGGGAACTTATCAGTGCAGACTTTTCTTACGGGGTAAAAACATCACATTAACTTCAACCGATCCAACCGATTCAGAGGTGGTTGCTTCAACCATTCTCCATGGTAACGGAAACGGTCCAGTCATTACCTTTGACGGCAGTGAGAGTGATTCCTGTGTTCTGATCGGCTTTACCATCACCGGTGGTGCTTCATTGCGGGGCGGCGGGATTTTCGGCAATAGTACTCAGGCCGGAATTTCTCACTGCGTTATCCAAGATAACAAGGCGTCCTCTGGCGGCGGAATCGCGGATTTCCTGGGAAATATCGAAAAATGTGTCGTAACAGGCAATTCGGCGACTTCGAACGGTGGTGGTCTGGTCAAGTGTGCGGGGACGATATCGAATTGTTTGATCGTCAATAATACGGCGGCAACCGGTGCGGGTCTGAACAATTGTGACGGGGAGATTATCAACTGTACGATCGCTGATAATATCGCAGCCAGCATCGGAGGCGGTTTAAGACGCTGTGACGGTGTCATTACGAATTGTATCATTCGCGGGAACACGGTTGATAATCTCGTTGAGTGTTCACAGCCGATTTACTGTTGTTACCCGGGTGCTTCAGGAACAGGCAATATTGATACGGGGCCACGGTTTGTTGACCGGCACAACGGGGATTATCATTTGCAAACCACATCACAGTGCATTGATGCGGGCGACCCGGCTTCAGACTACAGCAATGAACCGGAGCCTAATGGTGGACGTATCAACCTGGGTGCTTTCGGCAATACCTCTGAAGCTGCCAGGACTCTGACGATTGAGCAGAGTAAACTGATTGTCAAGGCGGATATATCTGTTGAGGATTACGTTAGTTCAGGGGAAATTGGCGGTCCTTTTAATCCTTCCACCAAAACATATACTTTAACGAATAATGGCGATGTCCCTCTCCCGTGGACAGCAGACGCCACACAGCCGTGGTTGAATGTTAATCCTACTCAAGGCACTCTTGAAGCAGGGGAAGCGGAGACAGTAACAGTGGCTCTCAACGCTCAGGCATCTGATTTGACGCGTGGTATTTATAATGACACATTAGTTGTTAAGGATCTGACCTATGGAGTAGAATATTCTATTGAACAGACACGTTCAGTGCGGCTGGATGTGTTGGTTCCACAAATTAAGATAGCGGCTTCGGATGGAGGTTTTCAGGACTTGTTTGGCTCTTCAATTGCTATTGACGGGGATGTGGCGATTATAGGGGCGCCTTACGAAGATGATGGCGGGAAAAATAATGGTTCAGTGTATATTTTGCGTTATGATGGAATATTATGGATTGAAGAGGCTAAATTGACGCCTGCCAATTCATACCGGGATAACTATTGCGGCTCATCTGTCTCCATTAGCGGTGATTATGCGATTATAGGGGCAAGGAATAAGGCATATATCTTCCATTATGATGGAACACTTTGGACACAGCAAGCCATGCTAACGGGCGGAGATGGTTTTGGGTCATCTGTTTCCATCGATGGTGACAGGGCAATTGTGGGGGCGTCTGGAGAGAATAGCCCTAATTGGGATGATTCTGGTGCCGTATATTTCTTCCATTTTAACGGTACGGAGTGGGTACAAGAAGCCAAATTATATGCTGCTGATGATTACCGCTATGATCATTTTGGCTGTTCCGTTTCTATTGACGGGAATGTTGCTTTGGTAGGGGCGTATCAGAATGATGATAAAGGAGACAACTCCGGCTCAGCGTATATCTTCAGCTATGATGGCGTCTCCTGGAGCCAACAAACTAAATTGACGTCTATGGATGCTGCTGAAGGAGACATGTTTGGTTATTCTGTTTCGATTAGTGGCGAATCTTTGATTGTGGGGGCGTATAATGATGATGATCAGGGAAGCAATTCTGGATCGGCTTATATTTTTCATTATGACGGCTCATCTTGGGTTCAACAGGCCAAGTTGACAGCTTCGGATGGTGTTGCTAATAATGAGTTTGGAAGTTCCGTTGCGATCGATGGCAATGATGCCATTGTGGGTGCGTGTTATCATAGTAAACCCGGTTCGGCCTATATTTATCGCTATGATGGGACATCCTGGACTCAGCAGTTCAAGCAACTAGCGACAGGTAGTGAAACTGAAGACAAATACGGGTGTTCGGTGGATGTTACCGATGGGCTTTTCATGGTTGGCGCTTCTCGAGATGATGGCACGACGGACCAATCCGGCACGGCGTATGTATTTGGCGAGAAAAACTCACTTGATGTCAGGGCGGTAGGATTGTCGGAGTTCTTTGTCAGCTCCGGGGATAAAGGTGGTCCCTTCAGCCATATCTCAAAATCATATACCTTAACAAATAATGGCAATACACCTCTGTCATGGAGAGTTTATGTAACACAGGCATGGTTGGATGTGAGCGACACTGAAGGGATGCTTGAGGTGGGAGCTTCGACGGTCATAACCGTGGCATTAAATTCTGCTGCGAATGACTTGCCGTATGGTATTTATAATGACATCATCAGTTTTACCAATTTAACCGATGATAACGAAGAAACGACTCAAAGGGTAAAATTGAGTATTGTAGAGCCACCGACACAATTTAAACTGTTTCCAGATGATGCAATGTCAGGAAATCGTTTTGGCGGCTCTGTTTGCATCGACGGCAATTATGCAATTGTAGGGGCAAGTGGTAATAGCAGTGGTTTTGCATATATCTTTCACTATGACGGTTCAGCATGGACGCAGCAATGCAAGTTAATCCCTGACGATGCGGAATTCAATGACAATTTTGGCGGCTCTGTTTTCATCAGTGGCAATGTTGCGATTGTGGGCGCAAATTCCGACGATGACAAAGGATCCAATTCTGGCTCGGCCTATGTTTTTCGTTATAATGGGATGACTTGGATTCAGGAGGCAAAACTGACAGCTGCTGATGGCGATAATGGAGACTGGTTTGGTCAGTCGGTTAGTATTGATGGCAGCACGGCGGTTGTAGGGGCGGATTATGATGATGATCATGGTGGTGCTTCCGGTTCTGCGTATGTTTTCCGTTACAATGGATCGTCTTGGATACAGGAAGCTAAGCTGACGGCTATGGATGCTGTTGGTGGAGATCGATTTGGTGTCTCCGTTTCGGTTAAGGGGAGTCGCATAATTGTTGGAGCGTATGGATATGCCGGGACAAGTCCCTATAAAAGTGGTTCGGCATATATTTTCGAGCATAATGGTACATCTTGGATACAGCGGTCCAAGTTGACAGCTGCTGATGGCGAGATAAATGACTATTTTGGTTTATCCGTTTCAATTGATGGAAACTATGCGATTGTTGGTGCTTATGGCATGGACGATTATGGAAGTGAATCTGGCGCAGCCTACATTTTTAAATGTGATGGAGCTTCATGGTCTCAGCAATGCAAGCTAATTGCCGATAATGGGCAAGCGGGCGATCAATTTGGAATTTCGGTTTCAATCAGGGGCGAAATTATAATGGTGGGAGCTAATGGTGTTGACTCAACTGGGGCAGCCTACATCTTTCAATATGACGGTTCCACTTGGTTTCAAAAGACAAAGCTAATACCTTTTGATGGTGATTCAGATGAGGGCTTTGGTGTTTCAGTTGATCTTGATGAAGATTTCTTTATTGTGGGGAATATTAGGAGTAAATATTTCGGTTCAGTGTATTTGATTAATGCAAGGGATCCTGAGTATTTGACGGTTTCCGGACCGGAGATGGTTTCGAAGCGGCGGGTGAGTCGGACGGTGTTTGAGTATGTTTATCAGTTGGCAGTGACGAATTCGAATGTTGAGCCGCTTTCCGATATTGCCATCACATTAATGCCGGACAGTGATAATATGACAGTGATCGATGATCGCGTTGAAATTGAGCAAATCGCCGCCAAGGATACGATTATTACGAATGATACCATTACCGTGCAGGTAGATCGCACCGCCGGACCGGCCGCGGCTGACTGGCTGATTGAATACGGCACACCGGCTGCCCAAGCCAGCCAGCCGGTAACACTTGGTCTCCTGGCCGATATTATATCCGACGGCATTGTCGATGAGCAGGACTTGCTGCGGCTGATACAAAGCTGGATGACAGATGATCCGGTGGCTGATATTGTATCGACACCGGACGAACCGGCTGATATTGTTAATCTGAATGATTTTCGTGTCTTATCCGAGGAATGGAAAAAATAAGTCGACCATATCGACGATAAAATAACGTTTTGCTTTTGTAGTATTGACTGTAAAAGCAAAAAATGATTCTGGAACAGGAGAGGAAAGATGAAAAGAACGAGCATGCTATGTGCGCTGGTAATATTGTGTATGGGAAGCGGTCTTTCGGCCGGCCTTGTCGATATGACGTATGAGGCTCAGCAGTTATCAGCAACCCGCTGGCAGTACATCTATACGATTCAAAACAATGCTCTGGTCGAAGGTATCAGGGCTTTTACCATCTGGTTTGATGACGCCTTGTATGCCAACCTCAATATTGAATCACCGCCGGCCATTTCACAGGACTGGGACGAACTAATCGCCCAACCTGATCCGCTGCTGGTTGATGATGGTTTTTACGATGTGCTCGAAACTGGCGGCCCAATCCCGGTTGGACAGACTGTGACCGGTTTTTCCGTGGCTTTTGACTGGCTGGGCCAGAACGATCCGACCGGACAACATTTTGAAGTTTTTGATCCGGCCGACTATTCCCAGCCTGTAGCCGCCGGCAACACCGTTCCCGAGCCGGGAACGATATCACTGCTGATACTTGGAACAGCGGCACTGTTGCGAAAACGCCGGTCGAGTTAAATGTGAATTTAGGCTTAAAGAAGAAGCTGTTGTTAAGGAGAGATTATTATGAAGGTACGCTGGTTTATACTTTTATTAATGTATTCATTTCTTGTTTCCGGATTGTTCGCCTACGACTGGTCCACCAACCCCGGAGGTGGCACAGAAGCCAATCCCTATCAAATCAGCACGCCGGAACAGTTGAATTCAATAGGGGATTATTATGAATTGATGGATAAATGCTTTATACTTACTGCTGACATTGATATGTCAGCTCATACGGGTTCAATACCTTATAACATCATCGGAAGCAGCATTGCTTTCAGTGGTATTTTTGATGGTGATAATTACGTGGTATCGAATCTAAGTATAAATTTGCCGAATCAGTCCTATGTGGGATTGTTCGGTATAACTCGGGGAGCGCAAATAAAACAACTGGGGCTTGAAAATATCAATGTAACGGGAAGTTCATATGTTGGCGGCATGATCGGTTCCAGTCAGGATACTGTTATAGAAGGATGTTATACCACCGGGTCTGTGACCGGTACGGATCCTGAATGGACACGTTGCGGAGGGCTTATTGGGCACGGGCGAAGTCTTAATCAGGTGACAATTACTGATTGTTATTCGACGTGCGATATCAGCGTCGCCGGTAAGGCAGGGGGCGGTCTTATCGGAGGCTATTGGAGCGGGCGCATCATTAATTGCTATGCCACCGGGTCGGTATCAGGCAATGCGTATCTGGGAGGTTTGGTAGGGGTTATTTCAACGACTGCTAATTATCCCGAGATGGGACTCGTAAGATGCTGTTTTTCTACCGGTGATGTGACGGGGGACAATCGGCTTGGCGGGCTTGTTGGAGAAATCGGCAGCGCTAATATCACGAACAGCTATGCAACCGGATCGGTTAGCGGCAATAGTGTTGTTGGCGGCTTAACAGGGTGTGTGTATCTCTATCCTTATGACGGATACGGTGATGCATATGTAAAGAAGTCCTACTCGACCGGCAAGGTGACAGGTAGTTCAGAAACCGGAGGTCTTGTTGGTCGTCATTGGAATCAATCGGTCAAAGTTTACGATTCTTACTGGGATACTCAAACCAGTGGTTGGAGCTACAGCAGTGGTGGAATGGGAAAAACAACTGCTGAAATGCAAATACAAGACACCTATACCAATTGGAATTTTGATACAGTCTGGAGTATGGGGACGAATCCGGTATTACAATGGGAATTGAACCCATTGCAGGCACAGATTGATGCCGCAGCGGATGGCGATGTGATCGTCGTTGAGCCGGGAGTTTATGAGGGGTCACTGTTCTTCAAAGGCAAGAATATCACATTGACCTCGACCGATCCGACCGATTCGGCGGTTGTTGATGCCACAGTCCTTCAGGGCAGAGGCAATGGCTCGGTGGTTACTTTTGCCGGCACCGAAGGTGATTCCTGTGTGCTGACCGGCTTTACCATCACCGGCGGTTCTTCATTGCGGGGCGGCGGGATTTGCGGCAACAGTACTCAGGCCGGAATTTCTCACTGCGTTATCCAAAATAACAAGGCGTCCTCTGGCGGCGGAATCGCGGATTGCCTGGGAAATATCGAAAAATGTATCATTTCAGGCAATTCGGCGATCTCCAACGGCGGTGGTCTGGTCAAGTGTGCGGGAACGATATCGAATTGTTTGATCGTTAATAACTCTGCGGTAACTGGTGCTGGTTTAAACAATTGTGACGGGGAGATTATCAACTGTACGATCGCTGACAATACTGCGACAAATAACGGCGGCGGCTTGAGACGCTGCGATGGTGAGATTTCCAATTGCATTATCTGGTCAAATGCTCCTGATGATCAGTTCGAGTGTCCCAATTTAACCTATTGCTGCTATTCGGGTGCTTCTGGCGAAGGAAATATTCACGTCGATCCATTATTTGTCGATTCGACCGGCGATGACTATCATCTGCAGCAGGAATCCCCCTGTATCGACTCCGGTGACCCAGACTCAGACTACAGCAATGAACCTATTCCCAATGGTGAACGCATTAATATGGGCGTTTATGGAAACACTCTCGAAGCCGCTCGAGTTCCGCATATTCCGCAATCTAAGCTGCTTGCTTCAGATGGTGCCCCAGAAGATTATTTTGGGAATTCAGTTTCTATTAATGGCGATTATGCAATAGTGGGTGCGGAGTGGGATGATGACCATGGAAGAAATTCCGGTTCGGCGTATATTTTCTACTACAATGGTTCAGTGTGGATTGAGCAGGCTAAATTGACACCTGCTGATGGTAATCAAAGCGATTTGTTTGGGAGGTCAGTTTGCATTGAAGGTGATTTTGCATTTGTGGGAGCGCCATTTGATGATGATTTTGGAATTGATTCCGGCTCAGTATATGTCTTCCACTATGATGGTTTGTCTTGGACTCAACAAGCCAAGCTTTCAGCGGAAGATATTTCTGCAGAAAGCCGATTTGGCTCATCTGTTTCAGTCGATGCAAATCATTTAATCGTAGGGGCAACGCAGTATGAAAGTTCCAGTAGCGGTTCAGCTTATATTTTCAATTATGATGGTATGGCATGGATTCAACAGAGCAAGCTAATGCCTTCAGATGGGGCTGCAAGAGATTTTTTTGGTAGCTCTGTTTGCATTGACGGTGATTTTGCCATTGTCGGAGCTTTTTGGAATGATGATCATGGAAGCAGCTCTGGTTCAGCGTATATCTTCCATTATGATGGAGTGTCTTGGACGCAGCAAATCAAACTAACGGCTGAAGATGCTGCTGCTGAAGACGAGTTTGGTTATGCAGTCTCTATTGATAATGAATATGCTGTTGTAGGGGCACATTATGATGACGATCATGGAATGAATTCAGGCTCAGTGTATATCTTCCACTATGACGGCCTGTCTTGGCATCAGCAAGTTAAACTGACCGCCTCCGATGCAGATGCTGAGAATGCTTTTGGTCATTCTGTGTCCATTGAAGGGGGAACCGTTATTACGGGAGCTTTTTTTGATAATGATAATGGAGATTATTCAGGGGCAGCATATATTTATCACTATGATGGAACCTCTTGGAGGCAACAGAAAAAGCTGACTCCTTCGGATGGTGCTCCTCATGATTTGTTTGGCGTATCCGTAGATGTTAACGAGGGAATATTTATAATTGGTGCCGGTGGTGATAATGATAATGGTGACAGTTCCGGTTCAGCGTATATATATGGCGAGCGTTTGCCGGAATATCTTTCGGTTTCCGGTTTGGAGATGGTTTCAAAGCGTCGAATCAGTCGGTCGGTGTTTGAGTATGTTTATCAGTTGGTGGTGACAAATTCGCATGTGGAGCCGCTTTCTGATATTGCTATCACACTGCTGCCGGACAGTGACAATATGACGGTGATTGATGAGCGTGTTGAAATTAACCAAATTGGTGCCGGGGAAACAATTATTGCCAGCGATACGGTTAGCTTACAAGTTGATCGCACCGACGGCCCAGTGGCGGCTGACTGGCTGATTGAATACGGGACACCCGCAACTCAAGTTAGCCAGCCGGTGACGTTCGGTCTGCTGGCCGATATCATCTCCGACGGCATTGTTGATGATCAGGATTTGATGCGGCTGATACAAAGTTGGATGACAGATGATCCGGTGGCTGATATTGTCTCGACACCCGAAGAACCAACCGATATCGTGAACTTAAATGATTTCCGTATCTTATCCGAGGAATGGAAGAAATAGTTCAATCGTTACATCAATGATTTCAACGCGGCCGACTGTTTCAGTAGTGTCAATAACGTAAAAGATAATAACGTTACAGGAGAGAAAAGATGAAAAGAACGAGCATGTTATGTATACTGGTCATATTGTGTATGGGCGGTAGCGTTTGGGCTGGTCTGGTTGATATGACGTATGAGGCCCAGCAACTTTCGGCGACCCGCTGGCAGTATACTTATTCGATTCAAAACAACGCACTGGCCGAAGGTGTCAGTGCCTTTACCATCTGGTTTGACGAGGCTCTCTATGAAAATCTTAGTATTGAGTCACCAGTAGCGATTTCGCAGGACTGGGACGAACTAATCGCCCAGCCCGATCCGCTGCTGGTTGACGATGGTTTTTATGATGTTCTCGAAACCACCGGACCGATCCAGGTCGGCCAGACCGTTACCGGTTTTTCCATCGCTTTTGACTGGCTGGGCCAGAATGTTCCGGCCGGACAACATTTCGAAGTTTTCGACCCGGCGGATTATTCCCAGCCTGTAGCCGCCGGCAATACCGTTCCCGAGCCGGGGACGATATCACTGCTGATACTCGGAACAGCAGCACTGTTGCAAAAACGCCGATAACAATTGTAGAAAATATCAGTCTAAACAAAAGGGTCGCGATATGATATCGCGACCCTTTCTTATTTTATTCGCAAGTGTATAGAAAAAATGAATTTTCTTTTTACCGTGATGTTTTCTTTCGAGAAGACAAGAGGCGGATTCCACCCAGCAGCAGCAATAGGCCCGTGGCCGGTTCCGGGATCGTTACCGGGTCGTAAGCAATCCAGGTTTCGTTGTGGTTTGAAAATGAGATCACTGGATTATTTTCTTCGTCGAATGCAAGCCCGAGGCCATTCAAGTCATCGATACTTAAAATATCCATCGGGAGTCCAAGTTCATCAAGGATTTCTTCCGGCAACAACTCAGACGTCCATCCGCCCGTGCCGTCTGTATATGCAAAGCCAAGTCTTGGCACAGCGAAGGTGTCTCCGATATATGGCATTACGTACGCGATACCGATACCACCCTGATGGTCTTTTGCCATACAGAAATTGTCGTTCATCACAAAATCAATCGTGTTGTTTTGCCACAGACCCTGTTGTCGGTCAAAGGTTGTGCAATGGAGTATCATTCCATCGCTGTAGGCAATATACGGAACATCATTGCTGTTTAATTCCATATCTAAAACATGCCCTGCTGTTAGAGGTGGGTTTGCGGGGCCAAAGTCAATTGGGTCCGTGAATTGCCATGTGTTATTTGTCAGGATGCCCCTGGTGCCATAAATCAGTGTGCTGCCTTCATTCAGGACGACATTCGCTTGGTTGTAGGAATCGTAAGCGAGGGCAAATCCCTCGGCATGACGATTCAGGGAGCTGGAAGTCCACCCACCGTTGTTATTTTGCGTTGTCAGTGTTATATGGTCCTCAGAGAAAGAACGATATAAGACCGAAGCCGTGTTTTGTTGAGTATAGGCCACGGAATTGCGTGATTGAGGATTCCATTGATGTGACGGAACAAATGTCCGGCTCCAGCCGGAGGGCCCGAAGGTTTTGATGCCGCCATAACTGTCCACGAAGGTCATGCTTTGGCCGTCGTTTGAGGTGGCCGCATCGATATAGCCGGCATCACCACTTCCAGCGTTTCCAGTTGGAATCCAGCCTCCTGGAACCATGGCGGCTGCACCATCATCGGTCATCACTACCGGCCAAGCATGACCGCTGCGCATACCAATGGCAGTATTGCCGCCAAACGTATCACCCTGTGAAGTGATAACGGGTTGATAATACCATTGGCGGCCGGCTACTGCTGAATTGCCTGCCAATAACAATACAACGATGAGGGTGTAGAGAAATACATTCTTTTTCATAGGACGCTCCGTAAAAAGTTAACATGTCCGAAAATTATTATACGATTATCATATATCTTTCCGGTGTCTCTGAAACCCTTCTGTCTGGGGCAGGCAGAATCACTTTTCCTCCAAAAGCACTTTACTCTATATATACAATAAGACAACAAAAGTCAAGTTTATTTTAATAAACAGACGGGCTATTGTCTGATTAAGCGTTTAAGTCTTTTTTTAGAAAGGGGTTAAGTTTTTTGTTGTCATAGCTGTTGCGACAAGCAGGATGGAAACGATTATTGCAGGGATATGACCGAAGCGGGCGAAGAGAGTTTGGCGGTTTCGGATGGGGATGTCGGCGATGACCAGGCCGTGGCCTTGTGTGTAATGGTTTCGTTTGGCGAGCATCTGTCCCCTGGGATTGATCACGGCACTGGTGCCGCAGGCGCCGCCGCGGGCGATTCCGACATTGCACTCAATCGCGCGGGCGCGGACTGCCTGCAGGTGCGGGGTGTTAACCGTTCGCCAATCCATCGTCGGGCACAATACGACGCCCGCTTTCATTCGCCCGTAACGGCGTGTCAGCTGGCTGTAGTTGTCGTCATGGCAGATCAATACACCGACGGTCACGCCGTCAATCTCGACGGTTTGCAGATCGCCGTTGCCCTTGATGCCCGGTTCGAACGGCGTCTTGTAGGTTTTGGTATATTCGCAAACAATCTTGCCTTCCGGATTCATAAAGAACACCCGGTTGGCGTCGAGCGACAAATTGAAATAGCCCACCACCAGCCAGAGATTATTCGCACGGGCAACTTTGCCGAACCGTTCCAGCCATTCCGCCCGGTCATGGCCGGCGATGTAAAAACCCATTTCGCCGGTGTTGAAAACTTGGGCGCCTTTGCTGGCGGCCTCGCGGGCCGGGGCGGCGAACAGGGTTTCAAAACCGCTTTCACTGTGCGGGTCGATCTCGGCTTCTTTGTCGCTGAACACCCAGCCGGCCGCGGCGACACGCAGCGTATCGGCTGGCTTTTCAAGCCAGATGGCAGAGTTGATGACCACAAGAACAAGCAGCAGGGCGGTGGCGGCTATTTTTAGTGTTTTGTGTTGTTCCGGCCGGGCGATCCAATGTGCCGCCAATCCTTGTGCGCTTGCGATGACAAACAGTACACCACTGATACCGGTAATGGAGATAAACTGAATGGCAAGCGGAACCGCCGACCAGCTTCGCGCAAATGACTGGGCCAGTCCCCAGATGGGCACGACGGTGTAGTTAACCCAGTCCAGCAGCAGCCACGCAGCGCCGATCGCCAGCGGTCCGGCGATTGGGTGTTTCGGCAAAAGAAAAGCGATGGACACACAGAGTGCCAGCAGCAAAATCATCATCCACAGCAAAAGAATTACCGTGACCGGCAGCGGCATACACAAATAAATCATCTGCGGCAGGGCATAGGCCAGTCCCATATAAAAACCGCTCAATAATACCGGCAGGAATCGCCGTTCCCGTAAAATCAAAACCATCAGCGGTACGAGTGCAAACGCCTGCAAGATACACACCGACCCCCAGAATTGCCCCGCAACCAGCAGTAAACCTCCTGCCAGTCCCGCCAAACGATAACGATGCAAATTTGCCTTCATAATAACGCCCCTTTCTCCCCCAATTCTACGATGATAGTATATGATTAGTGCGTATAAACTCGGATCATTTCCTGCAGGTACAGTCGGCGGATGGCGTCGTGGCCTCGTAGATTCGGGTCTTCCAGGATTGGCGCATACCAGAAATGCGGATCGTTTTTGTGATAATGTTTTCGCCACGGCTCGTCGCAGTGAATCCCGTGGCCGAGGAATTCCGAGTGAATATCCACCAGATGCACATTTGGATATTTTTCGCATATTTCAGCAATCTTTTCATTCGCTAGTCCCAGTACCTTGACGCAATCTTTCCATCGGTGCATCATCATCGTCTGCGGATCGCCGACACCGTCGGTCGGGTCGTAGATATTGGCCAGAAAGATGTCGCAACCGCCGGGAAATTTTGTGTTGATGCCGCCGATCAGCTCCTCCAGCCGCCCTCTGAGCAGTTCGCACCACTCGGTCGCCTGCTCATACGTGCATCCGTACATCGCATCGTGCTGCGGCTCGCTCCGGCCGTAGTCGTGGATCAGGTCATTGCCGCCGGAGGTCAATGCGACGATGCCGTAGATGCTCTCGTCATAGCGATCAATCCGCGGCAATTGATCGTCAATATGCTGCTGCGAGACAGTGTAATCAACCGCAACATTGCGTTTTGTGAGCGTCGGAAAAACGCTTGCCAGATCCCGGCCTGTCATATCCGAGTACTTGCCATTATTGTTGTGTGCCAACAGGTCAAAATAGGTCAGTCCGCCCGGCGCCCCATAGCCGCGGGTGATACTGTCGCCGACGCCCAGCAGGACCACCGGCCGTTCCATCCACTGGTTGCTGAATGGTTCAGCGGCAATGGCCGGTCCCGCCGGCCCGGTCCCCATTGGCCGGACGCGAACCACATTGTAAAGCCGGCAACCCACATACCCGACAAACAGGCCGATGATCAGCACACACAGCAGAACCATCCGCCACCGAAACTGATACCATTTTGTCTTCCGTTTCATAACAAACCTCCCTTCGTTAGAATAAAGTATGGATAATTACATCGCTCTCAGGCGATTTTCCTATTCAATTTGTAAAAGACCATAGAGTTTTTGCGCCATCAACTCATGACCTTTGGCCGTTAAATGCATTCCGTCCGATGTTGTACCTTGAGCACTGAATACACCGGCCAGTACTGATTTCGGGATCAGGTCAATATGATACTTTCCGGCCAGTTTTCTCTGGATTCTGCCGTAGGGGTAATAGTGCGGAAGTAGCGGAAGTTCCATCCAGACAACTTTATGCCCACTCGCGCAGAGTTTTCTCAGTAGGGCTTCTGAATCGTTCTTAAATTTGCCAAGGTCATTACGATTCAGCAGGTCATTGCCGCCAATTTCAAGGAGAACCAATCCCGTTTCTGCCGGTACCTGCGTGAGTTGTCTTTCGAATGCGGAATTAACCGTTGCTCCGGCACGGGAAAGATTGATCGTCGGAGTACCGATTTGTTCCGAAAGTTGTTTAGGCCAGGTCATTTCATTTTGATTGCCAAGCCCTGCGCTGATCGAGTCACCGATGACTACGATAGGCTTGTTCTTTTCGACGTCGATTGTTTTGCAGAAATGTCGCGGCAACTCCAGGAATATTATAATAAGGCAGAATAAAACAAACAGTCCGCCAATGCAAGTTTTGAATGGACCGGAAAGGCACTGGATGTGACAAAGAATATACAGAGCCAAGCCGCTTATATAAAATATTGGATGCAGCGGTGTTGCTGAAAGGATAATTATCGCTATTGATATAAGAGACAGTAGTTGGAGTGTGACTCGTTTTCGTATTGATTTAACAAGATGAGCCACTCCTGCTGAAATAGTCAACAGAGTCATCCCGACAAAGAACAGCTTTCCTCCGGCACAAAACCAAATCAGTGATTCAAACGTGATATTCCCTGTGAGCAGCATTATTGCGCTCCATCTGTCTTTTGATTCTTTTCAATCAAATTTTGGAAGTCATTGAGATGCTTCCAGTAATTATTTCCGGCGGTGTTTAGCAGATTGTTGTGGCCGGCGCGGGGTACCCAGTAGTGCATTTTGGGTTCGGCGGCGGTGTCGTAGAGCTTTTGGCCGTGCCAGGGGGCGACGATGCGGTCGTTTTGGCCGTGGATGACCAGCAGCGGGCAGTCGATATTGTTGATTCTGCTCAGGTTGTTGTATTTGTCGAACGGCAGGATCGGCCATCGCGTTCGCACGCGAAATGCCGAGACAAACGGGCTCTCCAGGATTAGTCCGCCGACCGGCTGTTTTGCCGCCAGCCAAACTGACGGCCCCGAGCCGACAGAGCGGCCGTGGACGATGATTTTTTGCGGATCAACCTTCTTTTCATCGACCAAGAATCCATACGCCGCGGCGATATCACGATAAGTATTCTTTTCGGAAGGTCTGCCGTCGCTGAGACCGTAGCCGCGGTAGTCATATCCGAGAATGCCAAATCCTTCCAGTCGATACTGCTGAAAAAATCCGCGATTAAAGCCAATGTCTTCAGCGTTACCGTGGCTGAACAGTACGACAAACTCTCCATCTGCCGCCGGGAGGTAATAGGCTGCGATCTGCTGGTCGTTTTCCACGGGGATTTTCACCAGATGCGAGGAAGCCCTATAGGAGGGAGACGGCGGATAAAAAATCATCGAATCCACACACGAATAAAACAGTACCGGAAGAATCAAAAGCAGTATAACATTAAATAACCGCCGTCGCCTGCTGATGTTATTCTTATTCTTCATTTTTTGTGACCTCCTTAAGGATATTAGAATTCAATACAACAACCGGGCTGGTGCCTTTTGTTAATTGTGTAATCTCGCCTGTCGGATGCGAATATAGACAGATTTGCGGCCCCATTTGAAAGACGACTTCGTCGCCCGGCAAAACTGTTGCCGACCGCACATACCATTGGGCGAAGGGCGTTTCCAGATTGATGTAATAACGCTCTTTCGTTTTTGCGTTCCGAAGAATCAGTCCGCCTGCCGCCCAGAATGCTGTACTGACTTCCCAGGCCTGCTGGTCTTGTGACCTGTAATCAATGGCTTCGGTTTCAACCATCTGATGTTCTTCAATGTTGAGGACATGTCGAAAAGACTCCGGCAGCACATTTTCTTTGACGACGATGCGGTCGATTTGTCGCTCTACATAGAAATCTTCCAAGCAACTGACACAAAGATTGATTCCCGTTTCCGATGACTGCAAGTAAAGTTTCATCAGTTCGGCTTTGTTTGGCGTATCGAATATTTTTTGCCGGTCGCTGCCGTCCAGCCGCATTTCATAGACGTTTTTATCTTCGCCAAGGAAATACAGTGTGGCTTCCGGGTTTTGTGTCTCCAGCGTTTGGACGATGGTCGTATTTCGAAAAAGGCTGTCATAACTGCAGCCCCAATACCAGTAAAAGATGGCCCCATAGGAAAGGGTTTGGATGATGACCGAAGCGATCAGCGTGCGAACTATCGCTTGTTTTGTTTTCTGCATCATGATATAGATAAAGGGCAATTCCGCGATGATGGTAAATAGAAAGGCCGTTGCGTATGCCATCCAGATAAACCGCTGAATCTCATAGAGGCCTATCGAGCGTTCGATAAGCGGTTCTACATTTTCCAGTATCCCGGCTCCCAGCAAGGCGGTGACATAATTGGCCAGAATCATGATCCCGATGGATTGCAGCTTTGGCCGGCGGAAAATAAATCCCAAAAGCAGCCCCTCGGCAATGCCGATGAATAGGTTGCCGATCGCCAGGTGAAAGAAGCCCGCCCACATCAGCGGCGTCCCGGCGTTGGCATAAGCGGTTTCGACAAATATCCCCGAGATCATCAGCAAAATGAGCAGTTTCATTCGTCGCCGCATATCCGGCCTCCTTTCTGTCTATCTATATATAGTTTATATATGTACTATTTGTTCAAAAAATATTAACTCTTTCTGTTCGTCCTTTCATTACCGTTCTGGATGCCGGACAAGAGCGGCATGACAATCAACAGTTGTCTTTCAATTTCTCACGGATTTTATTGCAGGCTTTGATGAGGGCTTTTTGGTCGGCTTTGCTTAGAACGCTCATGATCTTTTGGACCTCGACGCCGTAGGCGGGATCGGCTTTTTCGAGCAGTTTGGCGCCTTTGGCGGTCAGTTGGATCATGTTGTACCGTCGGTCCGCCGCGGCGGTGCGCTGGACCATGCCTGCTTTTTCCAGTCGGTCCACCAGTCCGGTCACATTGGCCCGGTTGACCATCATCATCTCGCTAAGCCGAGCCTGGCTGAGGCCTTCGGTGCCGCCGTGATGGCGAAGCATCATCATCAGGTTAAACTGCACATCAGTCAGCCCGAACGGGGCGAAAAACTCCGCGGCGTGCTTTTTCAAAGCAATCGTCGTATAATAAAGCCCCAGCAGCGCCTCATGCTCGGTGCTGATCAGCTCTTTACTCAGTTTCAGTTCTTCTTTTAAGCCCACGGTTAACCTCCAGCAGTGGTTATGCCCGCTAAAAAGGGAATTGATGATTTATATTGTTTATATATTAACTATACATCTATACACTGTCGATGTCAAGCGGATGTGCGGCCAATTTTTAGGAAATTGTGAAAATTATTCGTCCGGATCAGGTTCTTGCTGCTGCTGGCGTTTGGCTTGCATGTCGAGTTGGTAGATATAGCGTTGGGAGCGGAAGACGATGATGCAGATCATCAGCCAGAAGGCGATGAAGATGTAAACCAAACTTTTTTCGAGCCAGCCGGTGCCGAAAAGGGTGATGACTGTATTAATTATCATAAAATACAGCCGCATTTCGGTCGGGCCGGTGCCTAAATAGGTAATTTTGAACTCGTTGGTGGCGCCGAAGCCCAGAAACGAGTTGACCATCAGGCACCCCATGCCCAGCGACATGAACCACATCAATTTATTGTGCAGGCCGTCGAACAGGAACGACCAGCCGATAAACACCGCGCACATAAACACAAAGTCCAGGAAGTGATCCATATAAAAGCCCCATTTGACCAGCCCTTCGTTGCGGTCACGGCCGATGGCTCCGTCAAAACAGTCCGTAAACCACTGCAGAAAAATCATCAGCGACGACAGCCAGAGCCAGTGCAGATTATCCGTTGCCCCGGCCAGCATTCCAAAGCCAATGACGCCCAGGCTCCATGGCACCGTCAGCATGGTGAGCTGCCACGACTTAACCCATTGCGGAAACTTCGGCGCCAGCCACAGGATAAACCGCTTCTCATGCGGGGCCAGCAGCGTTTTCATTGGTGCCTTCTTGTCACAGCCTTTTGTGTCGTCAGCCATTGCTTTCTCCTGAATAGACCTTCTGTTACAGGGGCTAGAGCATGTCAAGAAATGCTGCAGCCGCTTATGCCTACTGCGGCTTCGCCCGGCGTCGTTGAAAATACTCGCCTATGAATAGCATAGGCTGCGTTTTTCGCCTTGCCGGACTCGTCCTCGTGACGGCCTAAGCAGCCACATCTTTGTTACTTGAAATGCTCTAATATCTTTATCATTGTTGAAAGGTCATGGTTTTTATGAGCACAATTACCTCAAAGCAAGCGGTATTTAGCGTCATTCTTATATTTGTTGCAAGTTTAGGATTCGGGCAGGGTTTGAAGCCAGCCGTTAATGACTGGGAGAATCCGCAGGTGCTCGGTCGGGGTAAATTGGCGCCTCATGCGAGTTATGTTCCGTATGAAACGCGAGAGCAGGCACTGACACTGGAAAAAGAAGCATCGCCCTGCTATCAATCGCTGAACGGTGACTGGAAATTCCACTGGTCAGAGACTCCTAATGAGGCGCCGGCGGATTTTTATCTGCCGAACTACGACGATGCTGGCTGGGCAACGATTCGGGTGCCGTCTTCGTGGCAGCCTCAGGGGTATGGAACCGCGCTTTATACGAATTCCCGGCGGCCATGGGGACATAAACCGCCGCGGATAATGCATGACGGCAATAAGATGGGTAATGAAACGGGCTGCTATCGAACGGAATTTACGATTCCCAGCAAGTGGCAATCACGGCGGGTGATTCTGCATTTTGCCGGGGTCAAATCGGCTTGCAGGGTCTGGGTCAACGGTAAAGAAGCCGGGTATAGCCAAGGTAGTTATCTGCCGGCGGAATTTGATATTACGAAATTGCTGCAACCGGGAGAGAATCTGCTGGCGGTGAAGGTACTGCGATGGTGTAACGGGTCATACCTGGAAACGCAGGATACCTGGCGTATGAGCGGCATCTTTCGTGATGTCTTAGTTTACGTGAGAGCAAAAGATGTGTCGATTCGTGATTTTGACGTTCGCGGCGGGTTGGATAAAACATTTGAAAACGGGCTTTGGCAAGCCGACATCGCCATTGAATATTCTGACAAGAACGTAGATTCTGCCTACGAAGTGGAATGCGGGCTTTATGGCTGGGACGATTTGAAAATCAGCAGTGAATCAATCGTGTTGAAGCCAGAACAAAAGAATGTTTCGTTCAGCAAGACAATACCACAGGTAAAGGTGTGGTCGGCGGAGCAGCCGAATCTGTATAAGACAGTAATTACGCTGCGGTCTTCAGGACAAGTCATCGAAACCGTTAGTTGCGCGACTGGGTTTCGGACGGTGCGGCGTGTCGGCAATCAGATGCTGGTTAACGGCAAGCCGATTATTATCAAGGGTGTGAACCGTCCGGAAATTCATCCGGAATACGGTCGGCATGTGCCTTATGATGTCCTGGAGAAAGATGTTCGCCTGGCAAAACTGGCCAATATTAACGCGATTCGCACAGCTCACTACCCTTCCGATGCCCGGCTGTATGATTTGTGTGACCGGTATGGGCTGTATGTGATGGATGAGGCAAATGTCGAGACCAACAGTGATATTTCCAACGATCCGGCATGGAAAGAAGTCTTTGTCGATCGTGTCCGGCGGATGGTCGAACGCGACAAGAATCATCCGTGCGTGATTTCATGGTCGCTTGGCAATGAAGCGCATACCGGGTGCAATCTGGAGGCAATGGCAGAGTGGATCCGTAAACGAGACACAACCGGTCGGCTGGTTCACTATACGGTCAACAATCATGTGATTGACTATTCGGATATTCACTCGATGACCTATCGTTCGGTACGGGCCAACTTTGGTCGCAGTACGGTCATGAGCCTGGCAGCGCAATGCGATAAGCCGGTGATTTTAAATGAGTTTGCGCATTCGATGGGCAATGCGTCGGGTAATTTGAAGGACTATATGGACATTTTTGAGTCGCCGGCGTATCCGTCGATCCAGGGCGGTTTTATCTGGGATTATGTGGATCAGGGACTTCTGGGAAATAAGGACGGCGAGACGTTTTATACGTACGGCGCCAAATGGGGTCAGACGTGGGACGGCTTTTTTGTGCTGAACGGTTTTGTATTTCCGGATCGAACACCACAACCGGCGTATTATGAAGTGAAGAAGGTATATCAGCCGATTGTAACGACGTTTGATGAGAAACAACCCGGGAAGATTCGCGTGGAAAACCGGAATTTCTTTGAGGCGATCACGGATCAGACGTATTCCGCAAAATGGACACTTGAAAGAGACGGCCTGCCGGTTGAGTCCGGCGTTTTAAACGGAATGAATATTGCTCCTCGATGCTGCGGGCGATTCCAGATTCCACTGAGGAAATATCAGGCGGATGATACCGATGAATATACACTGACGGTTTCATTTACGCCGAAAACCACACCTGCCTGGGCAAGTAAAGACTGGGTTATGGCATGGGATCAGACTGTTCTTAATACGGTCGATGCCGGAAAAAAAATTACCACTAAGCATGCTGCAAATGAACTGGTAATTCGCAGAGATGCAAAGAGTATTAGTGTTCGTGACCACCATGCAATATTTTTGAATTTCTGTAAGACAACCGGCAAGATTATTTCGTGGAAAATGTATGGGCGAGAAATCCTGCAAAACGGTAATGGGCCGATTCTGAATGTCTGGCGCGGGCCGATTGATAATGACGTCAGTTCGTGGGGTGATCCGAGCAGCTATAAAGCGTGGCAAAAGATCGGGCTGGGCGGTTTGACGTCAACACTGGAGGCCATCACCGCCACACATGACGACGATCATTCGGTGAGGGTCACGGTCAAGCACTTGTGGAACAGTCCGAAAACCGACCAACCTGTTTTTGCAACGGCCTCTTACTACCGAATTCTTTCGAATGGAACGGTTCTGCTCGGGCAAGATGTTGATGTGCGGTATGATTTGCAATGTTCGAGTCTGCCGCGGATTGGATTGAGCATGGAATTGAAACCTTCCTTTGACCGGATTGACTGGTACGGAGCAGGGCCACATGAGAATTACCCGGACCGCATGACGGGGGCGAGAGTTTCACGTTATACGGCGAATGTCGATGATCTTTATGTGCCGTACGTGCATATTCAGGGCAACGGCAACCGGTCGGATGTTCGGCGGCTGCAAGTGCTTGATGAAAACGGTGCGGGTCTGAAGATTACCTGTGTGAATCCAAAGGCTTTGGCAACACATAATCCATTTCCGGCTGATTTTGAGTTTTCCAATCCGCTTGGCGGACTGCTGCACTTTACCGCCCTGCCGTATCGTGAAGCCGATCTGGATAAGGCTGAGGTTTCGATTGATTTGACCAAACGAGATTTTACCTGTTTGAGTGTGGATGTGCTTCATGCGGGTGTGGGCAATACGCCTAATAAGCGACTGGAGGAGTATAATGTGCCGGTTGAAGATGTGGAGTATGTGATGGTCTTTCAACCGGTCTATAAGAAGAATACCCAATAAACACCAATGGTTGAAAAGTGAAACACAGATTTCGCTGATTTCGCTGATTTCGCTGATTATTACTGAAAAAAATAGAATCGCCTGCGGCGATGGCTGTTTAAATAGATTCCTCACTTTGTTCGGAATGACGGTTATGCGACAGTCGCAGAGTGACAAACGGCTATCGCAAGATGTCTTTGAAGTCGGCGCAGTAGTCTTTTCGGCCGCAATCGGTGCAGTGGGTTCCCATCCAAACTTGGTCGAACTGGTCGGCAATCGCGCCAACCATCTTGGGGTCGGTGGTGATGATACCGGACTCGAAATTGCGGCGTTTTTCGGATTTGGCACCCATGCCGGCACCAGTGAGGTTGGCGCTGCCGGTATAGGCGAAGCGGCCGTCAATGACCACGCACTTGAAATGCACGCGCGGACACAACAGACGCTCCATGCCCTCAATCAGTCGGGGGTAGCGGTCAAAATCGTCGCGGAAGGCCTTGCCGGGTTCTTTGGCGTGAATCAGGCGAATTGAGACCTGCCGCTTGATTAAATCCGACAGAATTTCAAGAAACGGAACCATCCGCCCTTTTTTATCAACGTGTAAATCCTTGAGGTCGCTGGTGCCAATCCATAGAAAATTTTCAGCGGCGGGCACTTCCTTGAGAAGTACCCGCTCGTAAATATCGCGATTCTGAATGAATTCGGTTTGTGCCATAGTCACTATGATTCGCAAGCTTCCAGGGCTTCGATAACCTCCGGAATATGGGTGAAGGCGGGGCCGCCTGCCATGACCACGGCGACCTGGGCCGCTTCCAGGATTTCTTCTTTGGTGGCGCCTGCTTCCAGCGATTTCTTGACGTGGAGGAAGATGCAGGGTTTGCACCGCAGAGCCAAGCCGATGCCGAGAGCAATCAGTTCCTTTTCGCGGACGGCTAATTTGCCCTCGCCCATGATCTTGCCGAACATGCCTCCGAAACCGGCCATCATGTTCGGGGCTTGCTGTTTCATTTTTTCGGTATCAGCGGCAAACTTTTCGTAAAATGCTTTGACTTCATCGCTCATGATGAATTCCTTTCTGATCTATTCATTTGTTCTCTTAAGAGTTATGTCGCCCCTGCCGGGGCTCAGCTCAGTAATGCGATAATCCGCTTTCCGGAGGCTTACGCCTCCGGCTACGAACATGTCGGGCCTACCGGCCCTGTAGAAAAAAACGTAAATCACTTAGGAGACTTATGACTCCGGTTACGAAACTATCAGGCCTTTCGGGTTTTTATGTCATTTAATCCAGTCGAAATTACCTTTTCACAAGTTCCCTACCATTCGACCACCTGGCCGAAGGCACCGCTGAGGTTATCGATAATGTCGGTGGCAATCAGGCTGACGTGTCCGTGGATGGCGGCGGCTATATTGCCGGCCAGGCCGTGGACATAGACGCCGAGGACGGCAGCGTCAAACAGTGACAGGCCCTGTCCAGCCAGTGCGGCGATGACGCCGGTGAGCACGTCGCCGCTGCCGGCGGTGGCCATGCCGGGGTTACCGGAACTATTGACATAGACCTGCCGGCCATCAGTAACCACAGTGCCGGGGCCTTTTAGTACAACGATTGTTTTTGTCTTTTCGGCCATTTTAGCGGCACATTCGGTGCGGTCGTCCGGCATCGGTTCGCGAAAAACGCTTTTCCACAGGCGGGTCATCTCGCCCGGATGGGGCGTGAGAACCACATCGGCCGTTTTCTTTGTCATCCAGCCGCCGGGGCCGCTGAGTTTGGCCAGCACATTCAGACCGTCGGCATCAATGACTAACTTTAGCCCATCAGTTGCCAGCAGCGACAATGCTATGTCCCGAACGCCCGAACTAATGCCGACGCCGGGGCCGAAACCGACAATATCATTATCTGATAGATGAGATTGGAGTTCGGCAGCGGCTTTTGAATCCATCTGTCCGGCATTCTCCACCAGCGGAATGGTTGTATAACAGGGATTGAGTACGGCCACCTGCGGCTGAACCGAAGCGGGAGATGCCACACGCACCAAACCGGCGCCGCTGCGAAGTGCGGCGGTGGCCGCCAAGGCCGGCGCCCCGCTGAAGCCGGTGCTGCCGCCGATAATCAGTACTTTGCCGAATGTGCCTTTGTGGCCGTCGCTGGGCCGCTTTGCTAACATCGGAAGTTCGGTGATTTCGTGCATTGATCTGCCTTTCTTATTTTTGGAATTTACGGCGGATTCCTTTAACAACATCTTTTAGATAGGCACCGAGACCGTAGCGTTCTTTCTGGTAGATGATTTCCTGTCGCACTTCGGTCGGCTGCAAGGTGTCGCCATTGTTTATTTTTTTGGCATACGCCCAGCCGTCCTTGACGGAAAAGTCAGAGTATGCAGGGTGTGGTTTTACCAGTAATTCGTATATTTTGCGAACCTGAAGTGCGGACCGCTCATCGGGCGGCATTTTTTGTACCCTTACGGTATCTTTCAATGCAGGGCTTTTCTCATAGGACCAGTCAATGTCGTCAAAAATAATCCAGCCGCCGGGTTTTAAAAGCCTGTCAACGAGGTAAAAAGCGAAGCCATCCGTATTCCAACTATGCGCGCCGTCCAGGTAACACAGGTCGTAACGGGGCGTCGGGTCATCTTCGATAAGCTTCATTAGCCGCCAGAGGTAAGACGTTGGTTCATAATAAACATCCACCCTTTCTCTCAAGCCCAGCTCGGATAATAGGTTTTCGATATTGGGTTCTCGCTTTCTCGCAGATTCCAAATCAATCGTTGTGATCTTACCTTCTGACAATTCATCGAGGGCCGCGGCCATGTAACAGGTCGAAACGCCATGAAAAAATCCCAATTCAATGATGGATTTTGGTTTTTCCCTGAGAATAAATTCGGTCATCGTCTCGGCCTGCTGTTCTGACATATGAGGAATCCCGGACAGCCTTCGGTGGACCTGTTCAATTTTCACGGTTTTCTCCTTGTGGATTGGATATTTTCATGTTGATCTGGGCAGCGGCGTAGGCGGCGCCGAAGCCATTGTCGATGTTGACGACGGTCACGCCCGAGGCGCAGCTGTTGAGCATGGTCAGCAGTGCCGACAGGCCTTCAAAACTGGCGCCGTAGCCGACACTGGTGGGTACGGCGATCACCGGGGAATCAACCAGCCCGCCGACGACACTGGCCAGCGCCCCTTCCATGCCCGCGACGACAATCACCACATTGGCGGCCCGCAACTGCTCGACGTTGCCCAGCAGACGATGAATGCCCGCCACGCCGACATCGCACAGCAATTCGACGTTCTGGCCCAGCATGTGTGCGGTGACGCAGGCTTCTTCGGCCACCGGCATATCAGCAGTGCCGGCGGTGACAACAATAATATTGCCAACCGGATTCTCAATCGGTGCCTGTTGGAGGACGATGATCCGGGCGGCTTTTTCGTACCGCAGTCCGTCCAGTTGGGTCATTCGCTCGACTTCGTCATAGACGTTTGACTCAGCGCGAGTAGCGATAATGTTATGGCCGGTTTTGGCCAGTGTGGTAAAAATACTTGCGATCTGCTCGGGTGTCTTGCCGGGGCAGTAGATGACCTCCGGAAAGCCGCAGCGGATGGTGCGGTGATGGTCAATCCGGGCAAAGCCGAGGTCTTCAAACGGCAGATGCCGCAGCTTTTGGACAGCCTCTTCGACATTCACAGAGCCGTCGCGAACATCGGTTAATAATTTTTCTATCTGTTTTTCATCCATATTCTGATCCGCTTTATTGTCCACAGATTTCACAGATTGATACCGATTAAAAATAAAATATTATTTAAATAATCCGTGACAATCCGCGTAATTCGCAATTACTTTTTTTAATCTGAAGTTGCTTTGGGTTCTAATGTCAGGTCGGCGAACTGGCCGGCTTGATATTTGTAATAGGCCAGCGAGGCGACCATGACGGCATTATCGGTGCAAAGGCTCTTTGGCGCTGAAATGAACGCCAGATTCTCCTTTTGGCACATCGCCTCCATCGCTTCGCGCAGTGCGCCATTGCAGGCGACGCCGCCACCCATGAGGACGCTTTTTGCGCCAATCTTTTTGGCAGCACGGTGTGTCTTTTTGACCAGTACATCAATGACCGCAGCCTGAAACGATGCGGCAATATCGGCGATCTCCTGGTGACTCATCGAAGCGACGCGGTTTTCGCCCTTCATATCCTGGCCCTGGCAGTGATACAGCACGGCGGTTTTAAGGCCGCTGAATGAAAAGTCCAGCGAGTCCTTGTCCATCAGAGATCGGGGGAACCGAATGGCTTTCGGATTGCCCTCTCGGGCGATTTTTTCGATGTTGGGCCCGCCCGGATACGGCAGCCCCAGAATCGTCGCAACTTTGTCAAATGCCTCACCGGCGGCGTCGTCAATGGTCTTGCCGAGCAACCGCAAGTCAAGAACAGATTCGGCATCGTACAGATTGGAGTGTCCACCGGAGACAATCAGGGCCACCGCGGGCAGTTCTACCGATTCGCTTTCGATCAATGCCGACTGTAAATGGGCATGGACATGATTGACGGCTATCAGCGGTTTGTCCCATGCAAATGCGAGCGTTTTAGCGGCGGTGACACCTACCATCAGCGAAATCGTCAGCCCCGGCTGGTTGGCAATCGCTACCGCATCAATCTCATCGGGGGTGACATCGGCCTGTGCGATTGCCTGCTCGACTATCGGCAAAATCTTTTCCACATGCGCCCGCGAGGCCAGTTCCGGCACGACACCGCCGTATTTTTCGTGCAGTTTGGTCTGCGAGGCCACGACAGACGAGCGAATCTGCCGCCCATTGGTCACGACCGACGCGGCCGTTTCGTCACAACTGGTTTCAATCCCCAAAATGGTTACATCTTTTTCAGCCAATCTTATTCTCCGGTTACTAAAATCGTAGATAACGGGCCGGCTACCCGACCTGCGTTAAAATCAATATTTACCATAGCTTAGCTGCGCAGAGGAAAACTGTCAATAGATTCCTTGCTTGACTTGACGCCGATTTTCGGGTATCATCTGTCCTTATTAAACAAAAACCCTTGCAAAAGCAGCGTGTGATGAAATCAAAAATACCGAACGCCGACATTGAATTTCAGTATATCGATACCCCCGAAGAACTTGACCATCTGACGGCGCTGCTGCAATCGGTTGAAGAGGCGGCTTTAGATACCGAAGCCGACAGTTTTCATCACTATCAACCCAAAATCTGCCTGATTCAGTTGAGTTTTAACCGGCAAAACTACGTGATTGATCCGCTGGCAGAGATGGATTTGGGCGGATTTTTAGCGGAATTGAGCCGCAAGCGACTCATAATTCACGATGCGGGGTACGATCTTCGATTGATGAATGCGGATTTCGGCTTCAAGCCGACGCAGCCGGTGTTTGACACGATGCTGGCGGCTTCTTTGGCGTCACTGAAAAGTGTCGGGCTATCGGGTTTGTTGAATCTGCTGTTTGATAAAACTGTGGCCAAGGGCAATCAGCGGGCGGACTGGTCCCGGCGTCCTCTGCCGAAAAAGCTTCTGCATTATGCCGTTGAGGATACGGCATTTCTGTTTCAAATTAAGCACTATCTCGAAACCGAATTGACGCGGTTGGGCCGGACCGATTGGCATACGGAAACCTGCGAATGGGCGGTTCGGGCGGCTTATATGGACAAAGAACCGACGGACCCGGAACGGCAATGGCGTATTAAAGGCACCGGGCAACTGGCCCCGAAGGAAATGGCGTTTGTGCGCAGTATATGGCACTGGCGCGAGGCGATTGCCAAGCGGACAAATTTGGCGTTGTTTATGATTTGTCCCAATGCCGACGTTATCCGGCTGGCCGAATGGGCGGCCCGGCGAAAAAAGCCTGTGACCGCTGAGACACGGCTGCCGATTCGTTGTAAACACTACAATAAAGCGTCGCTCATTAAGGCTCTGCAGCAAGCACAGAAATTGCCGGCACAGCAATGGCCCGGTAAGATTAAATCTGATCCGTCTAAACGGCTTTCCGACGCTACGCGCACGGTGATTAACCAGTTGAAGGCCGAGTGTGAAATTGTGGCCGAACAATTGGACTTGCCGGTGCAACTGCTGGCATCGCGGGCGGCTCTGACACGTATTGTACTGAATAATGCAACCACGTTTGAACAAATCCAGAAAAAGAAAATCCTGATGCGATGGCAAACCAATCTACTGCTCGAAGCAATTCAAAAAGTGCTGTCATCATAAATACAAGTTACACTTATCCGGAGGAAAACATGTCAACTTCATGTTTGAATTGGAAAAAACAACTTAAAATCCTTTTTCTCAGCTTTATCATTCTCACTTCGATTGGATTTTCATCAACAACCGTTTTAAGCCCGGACGAATCACTTTCTGCGACGTTTGGTTTAAAGGCCGGCCAGCCAACCTGGCAATTGCATTTTAAGGAAGAACTTTATATTGATACCTCTCGATTGGGTCCGGAATTGTCACTGCATGCACTTGGTGCCCTTGAAACGGTGGTTCAAAAAAAGCACATCGTGCGAGAAACCGTCAAAACCGTTTGGGGAAAGTTCAGCCAATACGATAATCATTATACGGATTTTGTCTGGACGCTGAAAGAAACCGACGGGGCCAAGCGAGTCATTGAAATTAATGCTCGGCTGTATGACAGCGGAATTGGAATCCGGTACCGATTCCCTGCTGACGGCGGCTGGGGCGATACAATTGTACTGACCGGAGATCAAACCGAGTTTCGGTTTGCCGGCGATTATACCGGTTTTTCCTATCGGCCCGAACGTGACCCGCTGGGGCCTCAGCCCTTGAGTAAATTTTCACATTGCCAATTGCCGTTAACTGTCAAATGTGATTCCAACGCATATTTAGCAATCCTGGAGACGGCGGTCTTCAATGAAGCCCCCCTCTCGCTCAAACGCCTTACAAACAGTGACACTGCATTTACTGCCAACCTTGCAAAATCGACTATAACGTCAGGCGCAACAACCTCCTGGCGGACGGTTCTTGTCGGCAACACACCGGGCGAGCTGCTCGTTTCGCCGGCTGTGTACTGTCTCAATCCGCCGTGTAAAATTGAAGATACGAGCTGGATTCAGCCTGGGCTGGCGTTTTGGGACTGGCGGGCGTGGGGCGCAAAAACTGACGATGGATTCACCTACGGCTTGGACATGGCCAGTTGGAAACGATTCATTATTAGATGCGAAATATGATCAGAGATAAATGGAATAGTGAATGTTACAAGCTTCTGAGTATCCAGCTGAGAAAGGGGACTTTTAGTCCCCTATCTCAGCTGGATAAACAAAAATGTTTTGGTTGCTAAGACGGTGCGGCTCGTGGCGGGGCGGTGGCGGGGAGCCCATTGCACGAGGTTTGTATGAAGATATCATGAAGAAATAGTCACCTGGCTACGGTTGTTACTTGCAATTGAATTTGCCTATCCAGCAAATAGAGTAACAAAACGTTCCCTTTATCGTTCACCTTAAAATGTTATTTCTTACAGCCCAGGATCAGGAAGACTATTTTTAAAGTGCCGAGTTTCTGAACAATTGTCACAAATCATTGAATATGTACAACGGAAATGAGTAGTACCCAGGTAGTAGCATTAGTACCAACATCGACATCTGCATCAATAACATTGATTTCCGTACGTTGTGCTTATTGAGATCATGAAGAAAAGAAACAGAAGTTTTTGTGACACATTCTTTTTTAGACAAGGTATGGGACTACCCTAAGTTTTCAAGGTTTCATTGTGAATGATTGTTATAACTAATGATTAATTAAAGTTTGTAAGACTATTAAGGAAAGTATTCTTATGCCAAATGGAGAATGCAGGTCCCTCTTCGTAGTCGCAGGATGGTAAAGACCATCTGCAAGTGCCACTTCAGCTCTTAGGTCCTAACTAGAAGAAGACACCATCATTCCTTTCCCGAAGGAATCATATGTGGGACAACATTGAAGTGGAAACGAGGGCTCTTCTACGATTTCAAAATACTGTTAGTTGTTGTTATCTTAGCTCAGGCATTTCTTAATATATAGATTTAGCCAGGGCTAGAAGCGAAGCTCTCGTTTATAATTTCATAATTTAAATTTAACAATAAACTTGCAATCCACTGATCAGGGCACATTCATTTGACTTTTGACAA
>JANQGW010000058.1 GCA_028282905.1 Sedimentisphaerales bacterium
ATAGCCGTTCGCGTCACTGGTCATATTGCCCGCGGCGTCATAATCAATCAGATTACTCGTGCCGGACTTGAACAACGCATACACCTGTGCATCGGTCAGGGCTTCATCAAAGAGCTGTACCTCATCTTTTTCACCATTAAAATACCGCCAGACCGATTCGACTCCTGCACCAAAGGCATATCCACCGGATGAATAAGTGGTCTTGGTGCCAACTCCGTCTTGTGTGGAAGTATAGGTAACCTCCTGGCCGTCAACATAGAGACGTGTAACACCATTTTCATGTACCATCACAATATGCTGCCACACGCCAGCACTGATGACACTGCCTGATGAATTGGCGTATGAATTCGTACCGGAATAATAGGTGTGTGAGCGAAGCTGCGAGTTCGATATGAATAACCCCATGCTCCAAATAGAACCGTTTCCACGGTGGATAATCGGCTGATAATTTGTTGTCACATTATCCGGCTTGATCCACACGGAATAGGAGTAGTCTCCATCCATCACCAATTCAGAATTTTCTGCCACGATAACAATATCATCACTCCCATCAAAATCTAATGCTCCACCAATTTTTCCAACCGTCCACTGCGAGTTATCTATTGGGAAGTTTGTCAGCGTACCGTCATTGCTGCTAATAGCGTCATTGGCAGTCGTGCCGGCGGTCTCATCCAGCTTCCATTGTGCAACCGGCCCGTCAATCGACGTATAGCGGTTGGTCAGCGTGTCAACATGATAGACCTGATCATCGCCGCTTCGCAGGTTTACATTTGTCCGGTTACCCAGATCATCCATCGTAAAGACCTCATTTTCGGTCAGTGTGCCCACCAGATAGTCGGCCTCCGTCAGCCGGTCGAGGCCGTCATAGCTGTACTCATTATACGGCGAGTTTGTCCGATGTGCAAAAGTCTTTTTGTGGATATTATTTTCATTGTTTACGTAGTCATAATCAAAATCTACCACCGTCACATCCGGTGTTGCCGGGATATAGCTGTAAATATTGGTGGTTCTACCCAGGTTATCATAGCTGTACTCAGTATTCATTGCACCCGTGTTGGGATACAAATAGTTCCGTGCAGCTACGCGTGAGCCAATATAATCATAATCGGCAACGGTAATAGTTCCAACCAGATCAATCGTATCAATCCGACCATCCCAGGTATTGGTCCGATTGACTTCGACATCATTCGGAGATAAGACCGGATAGTCCGTCTTAATTCGATTGCCCTGATTGTCATAGGTGTAATTAGTGTACTTTTTGGCCAACTGGAAGTAGGCATCATTTGCATCGGTAATTCGTCCCATGTCATTGTAGGTAAATTCCGACTGACTGATCGGCGTGGCGCCTTCCACTTTTGTCGCCGTCAGCATCCGTCCTAAACCGTCGTAAGTAAAGCTTTCGGTGGTTGTGACCGAGTCCATCGTCACCTCTTTTTCGGTCATGTTGTAGGTGTCATCGTAGGCGTAGAACGTCTCAATCCCACGCTGGTCGGTGCGTTTAATCACTTTTCCAGCGGCGTTATAAGCATATTCAATGGTTGCGTCATCCGGATAAGTAATTTTTGTAACGCGTCCCAGATCGTCATAGGTATAGTCCGTCCGTTGTTTAGTAGTGCTGTCGGTATCATCGGTGTAACCGGCAATCCAGACCTGCCTTCCGAGTGCATCATATCCGTATTCGGTAATCTGGTTGGCATCAGCCGGATCGACCGCCATCAGCGTTTTGCGTCCCAGCAGATCATATTCAAATGTCACTTCCACACTGTTAGGCCGAGTTTCCTTTGTTCGGTTGCCAAGCTTGTCATATTCATATTCCGTCGTCTGCCAACTTGAATCACTTGCCGCGTCCGGGTTGGTAGGCTTTTCAATGCGTTTGGTCATCTGACCAATCGTATCATACTCAAAGTCCGTGGTCATTGTAATCGTATCACTCGAACCAGAAACGGTACTATAGTCCACCTGCTGAATACGCGTCACACGACCGTTTTCATCATAGAAGTAATCCGTTGTATTACCATCCGGGTCTTCGGTGGTAATCTTACGTCCAGCTACATCATAGCTGTGCTTAGTGACCGCCGTCGTCGCATCAACCGTAGAAGTACCGCCATAAGAAACCGTTTCTTCAATCATTGGACCATTCGCCCATTTATAGCCATATTCAGTCACTTTGTTGTCATTCGGATCAACGGTTGCTGAGGGATCATCCGCATCCGCCATGATCGCATACTGAATCAAATCACCCACGGCGTTATAAGCATACCGACTCTGCATCAGGGCGGTATCGGCACTGTTATAGGCAATTTTCTTAATAACACGCCCATTTTTGTCATATTCCTTCGTGCGGTAGTTATCCTCGGCATCCGTAATCTTAATCACCCGGTCAAATCCGTCATAAGCAAATGTTGTCACCATACCATTCGGATCGGTCACTGTCAGACGGTTACCGTTGTCATCATAGGTATACGTTGTCTCACCACTGTTGGGATCGGTCACCTTGGTTAGTAATCCACGCTCATTGTAGGTATAGGTGGTCTGCTCATCCAACGCATTGGTAACCGATGTACGTCTTTCTTCGTCATCATAACCATAGGTTGTTTCATTGCCAAGTGCATCTTTAACCTTGGTTAACTTACCCCAGGTATTATAAGTAAACTCCGTCGTCTGCCACGGATTAGCGGCATCTGACGTTTCCTTTTCGATCTTTTTGCGTTTACCGTTGTAGTCATAACTATACTTGGTCACATAACCCAAGGCATTTTCAATCTGTGCCAGTTGATTTAAATCATTAAAAGTAAGGGTCGTCACCGCCCCGTTCGGATCAGTCACCGTCCGAATACGTTGCAAAGCGTCATAGACATACTCTGTTGTCAGATTCAGATGGTCCTGCTGACTGCCGTAATCAACAATCACCTTCCACAAAAGCCCATTATTCGGATCGGTTGAGACTGTATCATAGTACACATACTGAGTAATAACACCATTGGGATCAGTGATGGTATTAGGATCGCCAGTATCGGTATAGGTGTATTCGTAAACCGTCGTTTTCTCACCGGAAGGTGTCTGAATGGTCGGATAAGTCACTTTTGTAACCTGACCGTCATCGTTATACTCATAGCTTGTAACATTGCCTTCACCGTCCGTCTGATTTTTCACTTTGGAATAAACAAGCGGATTGGATGATTCAGAATAATACTCAAAGAGCGTCGCAATCACATTGGGATCGTTGGGATCATTAGGATCAGAAGGAGAGATTTTACGATAGATTCCAGTGGTAAACTCTTCCGAGTTGAATGTGTAATCGACGCAGTTTCCTTCGGGATAAATAATCCGTGTATTCTGACTATTGCTGTTATACAAGTATTCTGTCGTAAACGAATTCGGATTTTCCGTAGGGTCATCTGTATAAACCGTGCGTTCTGAAACCAGCCCTTCATCGGTGTATTCGATGACGGTTTTATGGCCTTCCCGGTCAATCACCGTTGATGTGTTTGTCGTGGGACTATAGGTGACCTGATAATCGCCGCCGGCCCGGGTTTGCTTGTAAGCCTTGTAATAATCGCCAACTTTTGTATAATAATTCCTTACAATCAAATCATCGTTAGGATCATAAATATGTGTTAAATTACGATTTGAGTCATAATCAAATGTATAAGTCAGGCCATTCGGATAATCCGATGTGGCCGGATAAGTAACAGATAATAAATTCTCTGCATCCGTTCCTGATTCCGGGATTGAAAAAGTCCACTCCCGGCCTTCAAAATCGGTAATATTTTCAAGATTCTCCCGTCCATAGTAGTATTCCAACGTCGTTTTTCTGCCGTAACAATCAATAATCCAATTGATTTGCCCAGGTGCATTGCGGTGAATATCTACTTTATTACCATGACTGTCAGCAATTTCATAAAGCTTTGCCTTAGCTCCCCAAGGACTCGTAATATCATAAAAACGATAAATCAAACCATTGGCATGATGCAAGTCATAGCCATTATTGGCCACGGCAACCATATAGGTATCAGGGTCTCCGTCAACCGCATAGGTATCCGGATTGGAATCGATTTTATCATAAACAAAGGAACAGCCCGAAGCATTGATCAGTTTGACCTCGCTTTTATCGGCAGCCACTTCAATCCTCATGTCATAGTTGATGGTCCAGTTATATCCATTGTAGGTTTCATCTTCATAGGCATTGTTTTGCCGCTGGTTCCCATAGGTATGGATAACCTTGACCGGGATGGGGCCGGGCAGATAGAGTGACGTAAACGAATACCGGAATTCCCCGGTCTTCATGAAAATGGGATCAGCAGCTGTAGCAACTTGACATGAGGGACAATTCGTACCCCCACCACCAGGACCACCTGAAGATTTGCCGCCTCCAGGAACACTTCCGTCGCCAAACCCACGACCAATAACATCAAAGCCAGAATTTGCAACATTGTTATCCATGCTAATAAAATCGCTGCCTGCATACCACACATCACCTGAATCATCGCCGCTATTATCGCAACAACCAGCCGTACAGCCGTCCGTGGGCGGCGGCGGATCTTCCGGCGGAGGCGGACATGCCTTCACTGACGACACCATAAGCATTGAAGTATTCAGATTCAACGGAACCAGCAGTAAAAATAACACCAGTCCAATTGCGATTCGGCTTAAACGAATTTCAGCGGCCATTTTTTTCATTATTGAAATCCTCTTTTTTAAACTGCATTAACATTGCAAGTGGATGTTTATCAAAACAACTGAATTAGAGTTTCTTTAAAGACGTTCAAGTTTTTCCCGTGCCTCATCAGCAAAGTAATCTGTCGGAGCCAGTTTCAGATAGCGAGTATACAATTCTTTTGCTTTGGCATTATCACCCGTCGCTTCATAGGCATTTGCCATCATATAAATCGCCGAAATTGCTTTCTTTTCTTTCGGATTATTGATGACATACTGGGTAAAGTAGGTAATGGCATCCTGCCATTGTTCTTTTCTGAATTTCAATTCCGCTAACTTGTAGGTAATCTCTTGAGCTGTCTCAGATTCGGAATCTGTCTCAAGCATTTTGATATAGGTCTCTTCCAACTGCGAGCGAATCTCGCTTGAAGTCAATTGTCCTTGTCCCTGTAGTCGTCTTAAATAGCCTGTTCTGAGTGACAGGGCCTGTTCGGTATATTCACTGTCAGGCCATTGCTCTGCGGTCATTCGCATCAACTCAGCAGCATTCGCATAATCCTTCAGATAAGCGTAGGCGGCTCCCGAATAAAATGCTGCCATAGCCTGATGATACGGATCGTCAATCTGATGGATGTTCTGTTGCCAGATTTCAACTGACTTCTGATAATCTGCCCGAGCGTGCTCGATTCCACTCTCTTTACGAGCCTCCTCGGCCCGGAAGTAATACTCCTCGGCAATCTGAAAAACATGGTAACCAAGACGTTTTGCCTCATTAAAGTCTGCCATCAATCGCTGGACAAGGACTTCAACGTCCGCACTATTTGTCGCTCCTTTGTCACGGGCTTTTGCCTTTGCCATTGATGCGTAAGCTTCTAATTGCAAATTCTTGTTATCGTCAGCATGATTCAAAGCAACCTGAAACAGTTCCACTGCCTTTGTATAGTACTTTGCTTTGCGATAGGCATTGCCAATCCCATTGAGTACCCTGGCAAGGTTCGGATGTTCTGGAAATGTTTGGAGAATTGTTGCGGTTTCAGCATCTGCCTGCTCTTTAGCATCCATCTCAAGATAAGCACGTGCCAGATTCTGATGAACCCCAATGGCGTTTTCATGGGTTGGATTGTTTGACAAGGCTCGACTGCCGACTTCAATCGCCAGCGAGTAGTCATTTCTATACAAACACTCACCTTGAATCCGGGCGGTCTGAGATAAAAATACATCTTCCGGCTTGCTGTACTTGGCTAAAAATGTTTCAATCTCCGCTTCTGCGGTACTCATGTCCCCAATCGAAAAGGCTCCGCAAATCCAGTCGGCCTGATTATAAATCGCCTTGGGATCATCTGGATACCGCCGAAGCATTTCCGCACAAAGCTGCTGAGCCTTGGATCGTTGACCGGAGCTCCAATAGCACCCTTTAATCTCACGCAACAAGGAAACGGCATTTTGGGTCTCGCCGTAGAGAGTCAAAAACCGCTGCAGTTCCGTATCGGCAGCCGTCATATCTCCCAGCCTGATCTGCAGCGTAACAATTCGTTTCTGGGCTTCAGCGGAACGATTCTCCTGTGGCCATGTCGAAACCATCTGTCGATACAGATCAGCACAATACTCTGGATGATCCTTTTTATATGTACTTGCCAACCAATAAAAGCCTTCACAAGCAACTTTCTTATCACAGTTTTGTTTGAGTTGGTCGATATAGCTGCCTGCATTTGCTAAATCGCCCTGTTTGAGATAGTGGGAGGCCAGTTTTTTCTTTGAAATCGGTTCCTCGGGAAACTCCTGAGAAACAGTCTGCCATAATGCGACTGCTTTGTCACTGAAGTCTTTGGCAATATAACTGCCTGCAATATCATTGCACAAAACAGCCCCGAAATATTTTTCTTCGGAATAATCATTTTTCAGAGTGCTAATCAGAGTCTCGGCCTCTGTTATATTACCCAGCATAATCTGAGCCTGTACCTGACGTGAAACACCCCACATCGCCCGATTGCTGTTGGGCCATTGTTTAAGCAGGTACTGACACTTCTCAATGGTTTGCTGGTAATGCCCCTTACGGTTGTAAGCAATAATCACATGATTTAGCGCATCATCAATATCCTCATCCAGGCTTTTGTACGTCGATAGCATATTCGCAAGCTCTGTTTGAGCTGTCGATAACGAATCACTATTGATATGTGTCGTGATAATACATCTCTGTGCATCAAGAGCATGTTTCGTGCCGCCAAATTCCTGAATGACTGCCTGATACTTCTCCAAGGCACCGACAACATCATCCGACTTTATACACTCTGTGGCCGCTTTTTGTAAATCCACGACCTGCTGAGGGATCTTGGTTTCTGCAGCCAAGATTATATTACAGACCAATAGTACAGCAAACGCACAAAAAATTCGGGTACGATGCGACTGAAATAATGAACACATAAATTCTTCCTTTCGGTTGATAGTGAAATAGGCAGACGCCGGGTGATCGACGAATTGACGTGGCAACAAACAAATCACTCCAAACATTACTTTAGCCTTCCCTGTTATAATTTAAAGATTACAAGGTTATCGGAGCACCATAAAACAGCTATGATCTACAAGATCAGCATGCTTCGGATCGAAAACCTTGACCTTAAAATTCCTTTTTATTTTTTCAAAACCTAAATGCGGACACAAAAAAACCGCAGATTTGAATACGCAAAAACTTTGCGCAAACAAACACCTTTTAGGCGTTAACAGGGAAGATGCTCCTCTTCGCCTTGTCACCGCCTCCAACTTTAGCCCTCTACGACCATACGGCTCTTATAAAAGTCCCTCAACTCAATAGAACCGCCACGACAGTTATTTATTAAGTATTGCCTGCCGGCTTTATTGTCAAGAACTTTTTAATTTTGACAGAATTTCTAAGAAAATCATCAATCATTTGACTACCTGATGCAACTTTATTCATAACTGAAGCTTTGTAGAATCGAAATGGAGTACGAGGCGGTTTCTGAGATCATAATTTCTACAATTTAACCAATCACCCCCTCCTTTTGCGGGGATGGGCCAACACCTTCCCGGCCCATCCCCTAGTTTTTATATTACCCCCTATTGATGAATCTCAAGAGACATTCTTTCAGGGTTGATCTGTACTTTCGTAATTGTTTTCTCTTACTTGACTTAGAACGGAGAAGTCTGTATAATTAAGAATCATAAAACGACACATTTGTAGCGATATGTGTCGTTTTCTTATGCTGTTTTGAAAATATTTTTTCATTAAAATCCGTCGATATTAGCCTGATTTTCAGTCATTTCAGAGCTCAAAAGCAGCACCTCCACTTCCCTTAAACTCCAAAAACACATTACCTTTAACACCTCACTTTATCGTCGTATCTTTTTGACCAAAAAGTACTTAAGGCGTTTTCTCTTAGACTCATAACGACACATATCGCTACAAATGTGTCGTTATGGAGGTGTTGATGATAAATAGAACATGGAAATCAATACCTGGACACTTGATCCCGATAAGTTTCTTTCCAAGGAGCAGGCGGTCCGATTGCTGCAAATTTGCAAACACCGGGCAGAGCGAGCATATTTGAAGGGGCAGAAGGTGGCGATTAAAGATTATTTCATTGTTCATCTTGCTTTAGCAACCGGGCTCCGTGTGATGGAGATTGTCGCGTTGAATTGCGGAGACCTCTCCTTGAACAATCTCATTTCATCTGTCTATGTTCGAAAGGGAAAAGCAAGAAGGCAACGGCGTGTTTATTTCATTGGAAGCCTGAAAAAACACTGTGAAGAATTTTTGAAATGGAAACAGAGTATTGATGAGCCGATAGAACCGAATCAGCCGTTATTGTTGTCCAGTAAAACAAAAACCTATATGTCCCGGCGAGCCGTCCAACGATGCTTTAAGCGTTGTGCCAGAGTATCCGGTTTGCCGCAGCATTATTCCATTCATAGTCTCAGACACACATACGCATGTCTTTTGTATGAAGCCAGTGGAAACAATCTTCGATTGGTTCAAAAGCAATTGGGGCACCGAAAAATTACCACGACCCAAGTCTATGCAGACGTTATGAGTCCGGAGGTAAGAAATGCGTTGAAAAGTTTTGAGAATCTTATTCATGTAAAACCAATAAATTGAAAGGGTAAAAAATGTTAAGAAGAAACGTCTTATTGGAAATGTGCGTTGTAACCACACTGTTGATGGTCAGCACAGCAAATGCAGCTTTAATCACGATGGATATTGATGCAGTGTGTTCTATCTCAGACTATGATCCATCGGATTCAGGGGATGAACTGAAAATTGAGTACCTGGTCACCAACACAACGCAATCCAGTGGTATACTTGACGCACTTTACAGGGTATTGATTCCCGCTGGTATCAATCAATCCATTTATTCAGTCCTGGTACCCGATAATTGGGTT
>JANQGW010000176.1 GCA_028282905.1 Sedimentisphaerales bacterium
CCGTGAGCATGGCCATGGGCCTGTTGTGTGGCATCTGCTTCATGGACATGACCATGGCCCGAAGCATCCGTCGCGTGAACATGCCCACCGCCAGAAGTATCCGTTGCATGAACGTGCCCGTCTTGCTGCTGCGGTTCGTGAGTGTGAGTGACTTGCTGAATTTTGTACTGTACGGCAAGACCCAATGCAAACGCCATGATGATCGTAAAAATGATGACTGCTTTGTTATTTTCCATGATTATATCCTTATTGATTTTCAGATTCATTTATAGTTAACGAGTGACCGACAAGTCGTTCCAGCTCTGTTTTGCAGAGATGATATTTTGCCAAAACGTCGATGTACTCATCCTTCGAGGCAAAATAATTCCGCTGAGCGTCCAGAAGTTCCAAATAACCGATTTTCCCTTCTTCGTAGGAGACTTTGGAAGCATTGAAAATCTTCTCCGACGCTGCCAGTATCTCATTTTTCAGCACAGTTGCCTGCCTGTAAGCGGTTTGCAGTTGATTATGAAGTTGCTGCAGCCGGCTCCATGTCGATTGCATCAATGCCTCTTCCTGCTGTTTGGCCATGTTGAGGTGGTGCATCGCTTCCAGGCGTCCTCCCTGGTTCCGATCTGTCACCGGCAGCGGTATGGATAAGCCGACGACGAAAGCGGTGTCATCGTCAAAGTTAAAATGTTTGACACCTCCGCTTATCGTGATGCCTGGTTTCGATTCTGCTTTAGCCACCTGAAGCTGAGCGTCGCGTTTTTGAATTTCAAAGGCCCATTGTAATATTTCAGGGCTGTTCTGAAGTTGAGCTTGCAGTTGAGCGATTCCAGGAACAGCAACAATCCGGTCCAGTCTTCCCGCGGCTGTTGAAAAAACAGGGGTTTTGCCGGACCAGTAAGAGGCCAGTTGAATACGCAGAGAGTTGATTTGCTGTTCGATTTCATGGTGATGCAGCATTGCTTTTTCCAGCCGGACCTTGGCTTTTAGAAGGTCCAGCGGAGTATCGCGGCCGGCCTCAACCCGTTTATTGACCGAGTCAATGACCGCCTTTGAAACATCGATGAGATTTTCAGATAAAACCAGTTTCTCCTGCAGGAAAAGAAGTTCAACAAAGGACTTCGTAACAGACACGGAAAGATCCAGCCGTTTCATCTGGTAGTCAGATTCGGCCAGTTTCGTGTCAAAATGTGCGACACGCTGCGATTTTTTATAGGTGCCCGCAAAGTCAAACAGTTGGCTCAACTGAATCGTGGTTTCGGCGCTGTCAAATCCTTTCATGTCACCCGAACCGCCGATGTCTTCAATATCGATGCTGAGATCAGGGTTGGGACGTAGTCCTGCCTGAAAATGGCGGGCTTCGGCGGCTCTGATCCCATAAGAATAGGCCTTCAACTCAGGATTATGTACCAGCGTCAGCTTCAGGGCGTCGCGTAATGTTAGCGGCCCGGCCGGCTCTTTGAGAACTTCCTCGGCCGCAGCATCGGATGATGTGGCAAAATTAACGGTTTTTGCCGATTTCGGGCCAGCCGCGTTAATGGCCGGATTTTCAATGGTTCTCTGGCTCTTACTGCAGCCTGCCAGCAGGGCAGTTGCAAGGAATAAAAGACATAGGGGCTTTGTAAAGCACCGTAGTTTACGTCCATAATAATATGTCATATCAGTCTATCCTGTATAGAAATACATCTGTGGAGTAATCCCATCATGTAGCGAGGAAAAGGGGGCGCTTCATTAACGGGAACATCTTAGAAAACTAATACAGGATAGGTTTAAATCAGAAAAGACTGCGCGCAGAGGTACTGGGGAATTTGAGACTGCGGTTTTCCCTCTAATTCTTTTTCAAGAAAATGTTTAGAATAGATGCCGAGAGAATCGGCAGAAGTGTCATAGATACATTTAACCGCATAAAGATCAGGGAACGGCCCCTTACTTTGAGCGCCCTTTTTCAGATGGAACTCTAAAAAATGAAGGTGCGTGTCATGATCATGCTCTGAGGAGTGGTCATGTCCACATCCGATGTAGCAATAATGGCACATCGGAAATGACAAATCATGATGGTCATGGTCATGCAGATGCGGCAACATGGATTCGTTTCCATGCATATGATGCTCAAATGCCTGATGTGTGTACATCAAAACAAAAGCAATTAAAACCAGTTTTATCATCATTTTCCGCATAGGAGTGACCATTCTATTGAAATTAGGCCTGAGAGTCAAGAATTATTCAAGTCTGTAAAAGTTTACGCATTTCTGAATACTGTAGTCCACAATTATATAAAGTATTGCTGTCCATATGGAATTCCAAAAATACAAATGCAGAATATCTATATATTTATAACAATTCATAAACAGGCAAGTGTTCTACCGCTTGACACAAGACAGGTTTAACATTGGCATAGATTTTGGATCCTGGATGCCATAGGCATGACCCAAAATCTATATTCATGTTCACAAATGTTAACCTTCAGACCCGTTTTTATAGTATCAAAAAATCTATTTTCAGTCCAAAAACGCGGTTTCTAAGCACTCGAAAAACTCCGGGCTGTTATGTGTTGTTTGACAAAAAACCACAGAAAGACTTTCCCCAATATTGGAAAAAGTTTATATACCATCGCCCAAAATGATAGTAAAAGATAATATGCAAATCACAACTAACAAACGATTAACTTAATGAAAAACCGAGGTAATCAGTTCTCTGTGGGATTTGGATGTGAGGGTAGATTGTTGGCGGAGTAAGATTGCTTGATGTTATTTAGTTCTTCTATGAGCGTCGGTAAATTCAAAGAGTCAAAGAGCAAAGGAGGCGGGGTCTCGATGAAGTTCCCAAGGGCTACAAACCGCAGATGCTACAATGGCTGATTGAGATTCCATGATAATGGGTTGACATTCTCTGTCAATCGCTTTTGTGGCTCTTGGCAAGGGCCATAATTACGGCTTTGATATGCTCCGGCAGACTTTCCCAAACGTCAACAATTGTCAACAACTCCTGCGACAAAGAAACAGCGTCAGTATCCGTCCAGATTGTATTGTTTGGCTTGTCAGGAATTCCCGACCTTTTTTAGAAATCCTTGGAATTGCCTTCTATGTGTTTTAGCGGTTACGCTTCGCAACCTTTTGGGGGATGACAGCCTGTCAGCTGAAGTTTGGTGGTGAAAACAAAAGTTGAACCGTTGCCGGGGTCGCTGATGACTGATATGTCACCGCCCAGCAATTTGACCAGTTTCTGTGTAATTGTCAATCCCAGACCGGTTCCGCCGTATTTTCGGGTGGTACTGCCGTCGGCCTGCTGGAAGGACTCGAAGATACTGCCCAATTTGTCAGCGGCGATGCCGATGCCGGTGTCCTCCACCTCAAATTTTAAATATGAGCATCCCTTGACCTCTTCCAATGTCACACGCACAAGGACATGGCCGGTGCTGGTGAATTTGATGGCGTTATTGACAAGATTTATCAGGCACTGCTTAAGACGGACCGGGTCCGTGATGACCTCTTCGGGAATGTCGCTGCTGCTTCGGATTTCAAATGCCAATCCCTTTTGAGCCGCCGTCAATTCCATTAACGCATACACTTCGGCGAGGATTTCACTGAGCGAACACGGAACTAAATCGATCTTCATGTCGCCGGCCTCAATCTTGGAATAATCCAGGATGTCATTGATGATGTGCAGCAAGCTGTTGCTTGAATCCCGTATTGTTTCCACAAAGCTCTGCTGATCTTCGGTCAGTTGTTCGTCGCTCAGCAAATCTGAAAATCCAATAATCGAATTCATCGGCGTACGGATTTCGTGGCTCATATTGGCCAGAAATTCGCTCTTGGCATGATTGGCATTCTCAGCAATCTGCTTAGCCCTTTCAAGCTGTTTTTCATGCTTAATCTGCGCGGTAATATCCTGTACCAGCGAAGCAACGGCAATGACATTGCCATTTTGATCGACCAGCGGTGTATTATACCACTCACAAACAATGATCTCGCCGTCTTTCCTGAGATTCTCATTGGTACAGCGGCCGCCCCCCTGCTTCTTAAGCAAATCCGCACAAACTTTTTCCACATGAGGCATCACTTTTTCCGGCAGAATAATCTCTTTGGCTCTTTGCCCAATTGCCTCCTCACGTGAATATCCAAATATTTTTTCTGCCGCGGGATTCCACGAAGTCACCCGGTACTCCAAATCCCACTCGATGACACCCAGTGGTGTCTGCTCAATATGCAGCATGAGTTTTTGCTGAGCCTGCTGGAGCGCTATCTCTGTTTTTTCCCGTTCCTCAACTTCGCTTTGAAGATCTGCATTCACCTGCTGCAGCACAGCGGTTTTTTCATCCACCAATTGCTCCAGAGAACCGTAGATATTGCGCAGCCGGCCGGCGAAAGCATTATAGCTTTGGGATGTCGTTGCAATTTCGTCATTACCACTAAACTCAATCAGCGAAATTTCAGTCAGATCATCCTGTTCGGAAGCTTTTCTGAAATGATCTGCAATCACCGCCAGACGGCTCGAGACAAGCTTATTAAAATACCAAAAGACACCCACAAACAGCAGCCCTACTCCAAAGACAACGAAACACGCATCCGCTAATGAATTTTTCCAAATCGCTGCCTTATACTGTTCAATGGGAATAGCGACCGTATCAAGGCCCACAACTTTCCCCATCGGTCGATTGAAGCCTGCCGTATTGCCATACTGAGCAATCAGCGGCTTCGGCGCATCAGTTGGGTCGCCATGACAGCGAAGACAGCTTTCTTTCATTCGACGGGCACTGAATGTTCCATAGTATTGTATTCCGTCAATTTCAATCTCGCCGCTCCAGCGATTCATATTCGGATTCAGATTGAACCGTTCGATAATGACCCTTTCCGCGGGGCCAGCCTGGTTAACCGGATTGCGAGGATTGTCAGAGGAAAATTTGATAATATAATCCGGGAATCTCTGCCCGACCCTCTCGAACATGCTGCGGGCAATATATGTGCCGGACATTACCTCGGGCATGAATTCGTTTTCTGACACATGATCGAATGCAAAGGGGCGAAGCGTCTGGCGGACATAGTCACGAATCGCCAGGTCAAATTCCAGTGCCAATTCCGTTTGCAGGCTCACCTGCGATTGCAGGTGCTCAATATTTGATTTGTAGTTTCGCGCAATCAGAAACACGGAAATCGCTATCGAGAAGGCCGCGATTACTAATAAAAATTTTGTTCGTATTGTATTCATCAATGCTTTTCAGTTATCTCAGTGCAGATTCTTCGTTATTGTCGCAACGGATAAATCGGCGGAATTGTCCGGTATCATTAGGAACAATATAGCGGTATGGATTTTTAATTAAATGCCCGATAAGAACACTAAACGGGATATGTTATCAGAGAAATGAGAACACGCGAGACTGCCGCTCTTGCTATTCTGACCAAAGCGTCCCATAATCAAAGAAGTATCAAGCAGCAATTTTCGATTTGAAGAAATGCAGACTGGTTATGGCGTGGGCAGGCAAATGCGGAAACCGTAGCTGCCGCTGAAATCGCTTGGGGCGTGTTTACTGTCGCGATAAGCAGTGCGGCAGGCCTTTATGTCGAAATTCCAGCTTCCGCCGCGCTGGACTCGCAATGTTCCTTCAGTCGGGCCGGTCGGATTGGTCACAGTGCCCTGATTTTTGCATTCATCATAATACGAACCGCTGAACCAGTCGTGGCACCATTCGTAAACATTGCCGGCCATGTCGTATAGGCCGTAACCGTTGACCATGTCGCTTCCGGCGGGTGTCTGGCTGCCATTGTAATATCCGACCGGGGTGGTTGCGTCGAAGGGGTCGCCGCTGTTGTTAAAATTGGCCATGGAACCGTCCAGCGTATCACCCCACGGGAACGCCTTGCCTTCGAGACCTCCGCGAGCAGCGTATTCCCATTCAGCTTCGGTGGGCAGGCGGTAGCCGCCTGCGGTGAAATCGCATGTCCACACATCTGTATTGTAACATGGCCGGCGGCTCTCCTGACGGCTTTTCCAGTTGCAGTAGGCCGCGGCTCCGAACCAGTTGACGCGTACCATGGGGTGTTCGGCCATATCGAGTGTACCGTCAATAATTCGCACGGTGAACAGGCCGTCGGCATATTCGATCTGGCTCCAATAGTCGGATTGGTGTGTATCGCAGTACGGATGGCTGTTGTCATTATCATCGGCGGCGTAAATCGTATCATCGACAATTTTGATTTCACCTGCTACCATCGCACTGTTAAGAAAATCGCAATATCGCCGGTTGGTCATTTGGAAACGGCTCATGTA
>JANQGW010000186.1 GCA_028282905.1 Sedimentisphaerales bacterium
AGATTTCCACTGGCACTTCCGGCAATCCGGGCCACTATATCTGGGGCGGCGGCAACAATACCGCTGAACCTGATGACATTGTTTCCGGGACTTTATCAAAGGATACCGGATATGCTATACAGGCCGATGACATCTTGACTTTGACTTTTGACATCAGAGATCTCGCTCCGACCGCACACGACAGCGCGATTCTTGCATCTCTGTACTATGTTGATGGCAGCGTTGATGTGGTTCTCGGCAGCGTGGAATATCTTGATGATGATATTCCATGGGGGTGGAATGACGCAATGGGGACTCTGACGGCTGAGGCAACTACCGGTGCGGTTGGCAAAAACCTCTTTGTCGCGTTTTCAGGAGGCCCCAGTTCGCATAATGGCACCTCTGCTCAACGTCTGGGAATCGACAATGTTGTGATCGAAGCGGTTCCTGAACCGGCAACTTTATCACTGTTGAGTTTGGGGGGCTTGCTTGCTCTAAAGTGTCGGCGCAGCTAATGCGTAATGGATGTAAACGGGCTGTCTTGGAATATTTTTAAAGGGCAGCCCACTTATAGCAGTAGAAAGATAAAATATTCATTTAATTGAAAGGACGGCAGTATGAAAAACAAATTATCACTTTTGTCTCTGGGGGTAATCTGCGGAATTTTGATGATTTCGCAAACGGGGCTGGCCGCAGAAATTTTCAATGAATCCTTTGATGGCGCCGATACATTCGGCGATCTTGGCTGGACGTTAACCGGGGGCGGTACCGGATCGACAGCGGGAGAATGGACCCTGTCCACCGGCACCTCTGGCAATCCGGAACATTATGCCTGGGGTGGCGGTTCGAACACGACCACTCCAGTTGATATTGTTTCTGGTACCTTATCAACGGATACGGGACATGATATCGATGCTGATGACAATTTTGAGCTAGTGTTTGATATTCGTGATCTGTCGCCGACCGAACATAATAGCTCGATTCTTGCCTCTCTGTACTATGTTGATGAAGGTGTTGATGTGGTTCTCGGAAGCATTGAATATCATGATGATGGCATTGAGTGGGGCTGGCATGATGCAATGGGCAATCTGACAGTTTCTGCAACGGCTGGTTCAGTGGGGAAAAGCCTGATGGTTAAGTTTGAAGGTGGACCCAGTTCACATAACGGCGCATCTGCACAGCGGCTGGGTATTGATAATGTGATTGTCAATCAATTCCGGGACGAAAAGGCCAAGAATCCTACTCCTTATGACGGGCAGGGCGTTGGTGATGACAGCAGAGTGGCAATGGACTTGGCAGAGCTAAGCTGGGAAGCTCCGGCAGCATTTACTCCCGATGGTTATCGTGTCTATTTTGGAACGGAACCAAATGCCTTGGAAGATAACTATGGCCTGGATGAACTGACAGCTGGTATCGAAGATATTTTTTCAATTGATCCAACTCCGGCTGGTGATCTGGACGATGACACCCAATACTACTGGGTTGTAAATACCTATGAACCGAATGCAGTCAGTGGTGTTCCTGCAGAAATTCAGGGTGACCTTTGGACATTTGCCACGACAATTCTCGCTCCGGTTATTACAGCCGACCCTGTCGATCAGGCTGCCTCCACAGGCGAACAGGCAGAGTTGCAGATTGAATTTGAGAGTGCAACAGCGATTACTGACAATATTTGGGAAATATCCACTGATGGTGGTGAGAATTGGGTCGCTGCAAGCGGTACTGCTGCATTGGATGAAGCCAGTGTTCCTCAAAAATCGACATTGACAATTAATAGTGTTAGCTTAGCTGACGAAGGCCTGTATCGTTGCAGCCTCAGTAATGATGGCGGTTCAACGGTAACTGTAAGCGGCAATGCCGAACTGGTGGTTAAACGACGGTTGGCTTATTATCCGTTTGACGGCAATGCCGATGATTTCTACGGTGTTAACAATGGTACGCCAATGAATGTTGATCCCAACCGGACACCGGATATTACCTATACTGCGGGTGTTGTCGGGACACAGGCAGTTGTCTTTAATGCCTCGACTGAATCAACTGATCCTAACCAAAGCTTTATCGAACTATCTGCAACAGCTTATCCAAACAATACTATTGGTGGTGGTCTCAAGAGCGGTTCAATTTGCTGCTGGGTTAAGAGCAGTACAGGATCAGGTGCGATTATGGGTAATATTAACGGTACTACTGAAGAACCCAATCAGGATGCGTGGTATTTCCGGTATAATTCTGCGACTCAATTCCGATTATTCATGCGGGATTATGACCAGACGGCCACCAATGCATACGCTAATGATCCCAATTTGACTGATGGTGACTGGTATTTTGTTGCGGCCACATGGCAGGGTGGCGATGAGTCCAGAATTTACATTGGTCGCTTGGGCCAGGATGGCAGACTTGACGATGCTGGAAGCTATGGTGGTAATTTGGAATTCTCTGAATGGCAAAATCCTCAGGTTATTGGCGGCTATCATAACCGTGTGAACGGGGTTGCGGGTTTTCTGCCGCAAGGCGCGATGATTGACGACTTACAAATCTTTAACTATCCACTGACCGCGGATGAAGTTGCCGGGATTTACAATGCTGTTAATGGTGATTTGATGTGTACCGCACTGGACGGTGAATTTGACGGCAGTGAGTTTGATATCAATAGTGATTGTGTTGTCAACTTGACAGACTTTGCCATAATGGCTAGCAAATGGCTTAATGGCGCTTTGTCTGATGGATCGCTGTAAGTATTTGAAGTGAAGTATTGGTATAAACAAGTTTCTTCCGGCCCGCTGCAAAGTGGGTCGGAATCTTGTCTATCTGGATTTGAGAATATGCGAAGATTTTACATGACGATTAAATGAAATGGGGTGGCATTATGCGAGAACTTTATCGAAAATATTTATTATTTTCTTTTGTTTTCCTAATTGTAATTATTACTTGCGCTGCATCGGGACTGGCCGATGCTGTTTTGGTCGAAGCGGAAAACTTCGGCGATAAAGGAGGCTGGGTGGTTGACCAGCAGTTCATGCAGACCATGGGGTCACCGTATCTGCTGGCTCACGGTCTGGGTGAGCCGGTTGCTGATGCCGTGACGACTGTAACATTTCCGTCAACGGGAACGTATAAAATGTGGGTTCGTACCAAAGATTGGGTGCCGGGCGCATGGGATGCGCCGGGCCGATTCCAGGTACTGATTGATGGTACGGCTGTCGGAACCACATTCGGTACGATTGCCGGCTGGACCTGGCAGGATGGCGGGTTGATTAACGTGACCAGTTCCCAAGTACAGATAACATTACATGATCTGACGGGTTTTGATGGACGCTGCGATGCGATATATTTTGATACGGACACTTCCGCCACTCCAGTCGATTTTGATCCAGCTTTTCCGCAGACCAACCGCCAGTGGCGTAATGGCCTTCGCGGTTTGCCGGACACGCCGCCCGATGGTGGACAGTTCGATGTGGTGATTGTTGGCGGCGGTATTTCCGGTTGCGGGGCGGCGCTGGCTGCGGAAAGAGCGGGTTTGCAGGTCGCTCTGATTCATGACCGTCCGCTGCTGGGCGGTAACGCAAGCAGTGAAATTCGCGTCCACACACTGGGTGTTCACGGTAAAAACAGTGAAATTCTCTCGCAAATTGACACCGATCATTATCCCAACGGCAGCGACGAGTCAATTGACGATCAAAATATACGAGAAGCCACTATGGCGGCGGCTGAAGAGATTACAATATTTAGTTCACACCGTGCTTATGATGTGCAGATGGACGGTAATCGAATTGTCAGTGTTGATGCCTGTTCGATTACGACCGGTGAGGCTGTTCGGATTTATTCCAATGTTTTTATTGACTGTACCGGCGATGGCTGGATTGGTTACTGGGCCGGAGCGGACTATAGATACGGCCGTGAAAGCAAAAACGAATTCGACGAAGGCTGGGATGGCAAAGGGGATATCTGGTCTCCGGAAGTGGCGGATAACCGCATCATGGGAAGTTCTATACTATTTACTTCCAGTGACAGAACTACGACGTCTGTATTTCCAGAGGTACCGTGGGCGATGGATGTCGCCAAAACCCATTCCGGGACAAGGGGGCATTGGTATTGGGAATACAGTGCAAATGATAAAAACGCGATTACGGATGCTGAAGATATCCGTGACCATTTGTTTAGGGCTATTTACGGGTCTTTCTATAATGCCAAACAATTGTCGAGTAATGCCTATCGAAAACTGGATTGGATGGGCTATTTGAGCGGCAAACGTGAATCACGACGACTGATGGGAGATTATATCTATAAACAGTCTGATGCGATGGACGGAACAGAGTTTAATGATACGATAGCCGAAGAGGTTCGTGATGTCGATCTGCACTATCAACTGATACTGACTGGTGGAAGTAGCGTTGATTTTCGGTCTTACGCATTATTCCGGAATGTGCCCAAATATTATATCCCGTTCCGCTGTTTGTATTCGCGCAATGTTGATAATCTGATGATGGCGGGACGTTGCTTTAGCTGTACACATGTTGCTTTAGGCGGGCCACGAGTCATGAATACCTGTGGACAGATGGGTATAGCTACAGGTTATGCCGCCAGCTTGTGTGTCCAGTACGATATCAATCCCCGCGGCGTCTATGAAAACCATATTCAAGAGCTGCGCGACCTGATTGGTTATGAGCCTCTGCCGCCTGACATTCGGGTGATTATGAAGGATGGTTTTGATGAGGCTGGGGATTTTGCCGGCAATGGCTGGACTGTGGTCAGCGGAGGTACAGGTAGCGATCCGGGGCAGTGGGCGCTTTCAACCAGCGGTGCTGGCAACCCCGATCATTATGCTTGGGGAGGTGCTGATAATACAAGTACTCCTGTTGATCTTGTCTCCGGGATATTGTACAAGGATACGGGTTATACGATCTTAGCCGGTGATAGTCTTGATTTAACATTTGACATTAGAGACTTAGCGCCGACCGAACATAACAGCTCGATTCTTGCCTCTCTGTATTATGTTGATGAAGGTGTTGATGTGGTTCTCGGAAGCATTGAATATCATGATGATGACATTGAGTGGGGCTGGCATGATGCAATGGGTAATATGACAGTTGAGGCAACCGCCGATTCAGTGGGTAAGAATCTTATGGTCAAATTTGAAGGCGGACCCAGTTCACATAATGGCGCATCCGCCCAGAGACTGGGAATTGATAATGTGACCATTCGTGCCTTGACCCATACGCCGACTGTGGAGGCCGGCAATAGTATTCTGACAATGTTGGGATTGGCAAATGTGCCGAATGGGTTGACGATGAACGCATCTGTGATCGGCGACGGCGCGGCTTCGGCCGACGTCGGCTGGCAGGCGTTTGACTTTGAATTTGGCGGCGGTATTGCAGGAAACGTAGCTTTTGATAATATAACTGATCCGAACACAAAAGTCACAATCAGCGAAGCGGGACACTATATCCTGAAGCTTGCTGCATCTGTCGGTGAACCGGTAGAAACCGTTTCTGACCAGATCGAAGTGATTGTTTATGAAAGTGGCTGCGGAGGCGCCATTGCCGCAGGGCTTTGGGAGTCAGAATTTGATTATGACAATAATTGTATTGTGAATATTTCTGACTTTGCCGTGTTTGCATCCGCTTGGCTGAATACCGAAACGCTTGTCGATCTTCAGGAATTTGCGCTGGCATGGCTGGAATCGACGACGATGACCGAAAGTATCTACTATATGGCAGATGTCTCCCCGGTGTCGGAGAATGCGTTGTTTGCGGAATACTGGACTGGCGTTTCAGGTTCGAGTATCAGTAATTTACTCGCTCATTCTGACTATCCGGACAGTCCAGACGGTGCTTACTTTATTGTGGATGAATTCCGCGGAAAGTCAGACTTAAACGATGTGGATGATTACGGCCAGCGAATTCGCGGCTATATTGTCGCGCCGGAAACGGGTGAATATACCTTTTACATCGCCTCCGATAATTCATCGCAATTATTCCTGAGTTCGGATGCAACTTCAGTCAACATCAGCAAGATTGCCGAAGTGCCCGGGAGTAATTGGACCAGTGAAGATCAGTGGGATAAATATCCGGAACAGACTTCAACTGCGATTTATCTGAATGCCGGCCAATACTATTATATTGAAGTGCTTCATAAGGGCGGCGGTGATCCCAATAGCCTTTCGGTTGGTTGGAAGATACCTGGTGAGACAATAATTCAGGTTATTCCCGGCTCGGCGTTGAGATACGGCGTACCGTAATTACGAAAGATTTTAATGATATGCGGTAAACACCATAGAGTGTTGGGTGCGAGGCTTCTATAGAAAACTCGCACCCATATTTCTAATTTAAAGTGTGGCATTTATTGAGTCGTCAATCCTTGGGATTTTGGTTGAAGCGATTAATTAATTCGAGAGTGTTCGATTAATGATTCAGACTCGGTCATATAAGTTGGGTCGAAGAAACTTCCGGTCGAAAAGTATGAAATGGTACCTAGCAAAGATGATCTACAGGCGAAACCGTCTGAATGCAGATATGGGTATTAATGTTTAGCTCAAACGTAAACAGTGGGCTACGGTTATTTGACTTAAAATTGAGGATATTTGAAAATGAAAAATCTTGAAATGGTAAAAGGTGGAGATTCTGTTGGAAATCTTAGAAGATGGTGAGATTTTGAAAATAGTATGATTAATTTGATAAGTTTGAAGCTTTGTTGGAAAGTAGACGCATTTTGGGTTGTTTGAATGAAAGATCAAGGATGAAAATACAAGATATATTTATATATGTGTTTCTGGTATGTCTTTGGATCACGGCATCTTCTCAAGCAGAAGACCTTTCCTGGCATCAGTTACGCGAGCGGTATGAGTTTCCGCGTTGGTATACAGAGGCTCGATTCGGTATTTGGGCGCACTGGGGTGCACAGACACAGCCGGAAAAGGGCGGCGGCTGGTATGCCCGCCACATGTACATGCAGGATGTCGGCCGGGAAACGTGGGGACAAGATGCCTACGCCTACCATAATGAAACCTACGGTCATCCCTCTGAAAAAGGCTTCAAAGATGTGATTCATGAATGGAAAGCTGAAAAGCTGGATACGGATGCATTGATGAAGTATTTCAAAGAGTTAGGTGCAAAATATTTTGTCATTTTAGCCAATCATCACGACCATTTTGACAACTTTGACTCGACGTATCATCCGTGGAACTCTGTGAACGTCGGCCCCAAGCGGGACATTGTCGGCGAGTTTTCAAAATCAGCTAAAAAATATGATATTCCCTTCGGCGTTAGCTCGCATGATGACCGCTATCTGAGTTGGTGGAATCCGGCCTTTGGCGCAGATAAAGCCGGCCCGAAAAAAGGCATTCCTTACGATGGTCATATGACTGCCAAGGATGGCAAAGGCAAATGGTGGGAAGGGCTCGATCCTGCGGACCTGTATGGTCTGCCGCCGGAAAAAAGAACGCCGGAGTGGATCGAATCGGTTAAAGAAAATTGGGTTCGGCGGCATAAAGAACTGGTCACCAAATACGATATTGATTTTCTCTGGTTTGACGGCTATGGTTTTCCTTACGGCAAATACGGTAAAGAGGTCTGTCGGACTTTTTTCAATCAGGATCTTAGGAAACATGGAAAGTTTACGACGGTGATTGCCGGGAAAATGGGCAATGAGTCGTCCGTCGTCAAAGATATCGAACGGGGCGGAGCCAGTGAGATTCTGGATCATCCGTGGCAGGGGATTTTTACGTTTGCAAGCTGGTTTTACAAGTATGAAAAACAGCCTCGGCAGGATGCCCGAACGATCATTGAGCTGATGTCAGATATTATCAGTAAAAACGGCAACTTGCTGCTGAATGTGGAGCTTTTGCGTGATGGTACTATTCCGCCCGAGCAGAAACAGCAGCTTGATGACATTGGTGCCTGGATCAATCTCAACAGTGAAGCGATTTATGCTTCCAAACCTTGGAAAGTCTATGGCGATAATTTGAATTCATTTCTAAAACGCCTTAAAGCAGAGGGCGTCAGCGAAACCGATCTGGAAGCCCTGAAAAAGCAGGCCCAAAGCGGTCATTTCAATGAGCGAACCGTCAAGAGTCCGCTTTACGACTCGGATGAAGTGCGATTTACGACAAAAGGGGATCGGTTGTTCGTCTTTGTGCTGAATCCCGCTCCCGGTCCGATTGAACTCCCGGCTTTGGGTTTGAATTCAAAATATGAGCCAACGAGAATTCGTTCAATCAGGATGTTAGGCGCCGACGCCACAATCTCATTTGACCAGCAGCCGGATAAACTAACTCTACATGTTCCGGCTCAAAGACCAAACAAATACACAACGGTATTTGAATTGAAATTAAAAAGGATTGGCCTTTAGAAAGATGTTGGTCTATCGGATTGTTTTACTGATTCATGTGTTGGACTTCTGTTGCGGATTGTGCATTTCAGTTGTGTTTGTTGGCACAGAGTTGCGGATCTTATAAATTTTCTATTTATGTTTGAAAGGATGTATCTTTGAAGTTTAAACGAATATTGTCTCTATATCTGTTGGGATGTGTTTCGCTCGCATCGACGGCCATTGCCATGTCAGGCAAACCGAGCGTTTTATTGCTCGAAAATCAAGATTATACTGTGAAATTACTTCCGGATACGAGTGTTGAAATTGTGCATAACAACAGTCCCAGAAGATTTACATCTGAATTTACTATTCTGTTTACGACTGAAAATCCTAAGAGAGCCTTGCGTCGTCCTGATGTGGGTTATAATCAATCTGAAAAGGTTCACTATAAGGTGCCGACATGGGGACGTGAGGAACTTAAGAAGATTGATCCGAAAGAGCATGTAATGGACGGCTTTGACCCAAAAACCGACCGCGAGCTCGAAAAGGGGCGGACGGCAAACTATTATTTAGCCGCCCCCAATGAAACGATATCTGCTTTAAAAGCGGAACTTAGGGATAATACGATAAAATGGTACTATCCTGAAAATGATAAATATACTATATCGGCAACGTTGATGCTACCACCTGAACAGGGTGCACTCGAACTGACGTTTACGCTTGTTCCTAAGTTGAAAGGGTATTACTCTGCAGGTTATACGGGGGCTCCACGCGTCAGTCCCGATAAGATGGATGAAATGTGGCTGCCGATGATCTGGCAGGAAAAACGCTTTCCGAAATTGCCCTATCTCACAGAGGCCTTTTTGTGTCCCTTGCCGACTGCGCTGGTGTCATATAAGGGGATGACTGTTGGTGTTCTTGCCGACCCTCAACATTTGCCGTTTATGCCTTTGCCGAAACAAAAGAATTCTCAATTTGGTATCCTTGTTCGAGATAATCAGGGCAACGCTCAGCCTTCGCTGTTTGCGCCGATACTGGGCGGCCCTAATTCGCTTATGAAGCCTGAGAAAACCTACACTTTTAAGATGCATCTCATCTGCGAAAAAGCGTCTTTACTTGACACATTTGAGTCAGTGGCTCGTTGCAAGTATGATTTTAAGGATTTACGTCGCAATTCTACGGTTACACTGAACAAAACATTCGAAAATATGATGGATTACAATATGGGGCCCTTCAGTCAGTTTGTCGATAAGCTGAGAGGCTGTAACTATGCGACTGACATCCCCGGGGCGGTCAAAAATATTACAGGACTGCATCCTCTGTCACTGGCAATTATTACGGGTTCGCAGGATGTTTATGAAAGGCGAGCCCGTCCGATGATAGAATATGGATTTTCAAGGGAGAGATTCCTTTTTGCAACAAATCCAAAGATTAATCGCGATGGCACTTCCGCGCGACTTGAAGGCCCCGGCGTGCCGATGTCCGACTTTTCAGCGGTTTATACGTTTTCACAGAATCGTATGGATAACTATCTTGAGCAGGCTAAAACAATTTATGATACGCCGATAAATCGTTCATTAAATTTAAAGGCACAGTTATATGGAGATCGATGGCAGAATGCGATGTGTCTATACAAAGCAACGGGAGAAAAGAAATATCTTAAGCAAGCCGTCAAGGGGGCTGATGAGTATTTGAGAAAAAGAATTACGACGCTTCAGACGGATTACAGTGATAAAGATTCTCGCGGGATTTTCTTCTGGACGTCATATGCCCCGCAATGGATGGAGCTTTATCTTTTATATGAGATGACAGGTGCTAAGCGTTATCTCAAGGCGGCTCAAATGGGGGCACGCCGATATGCCCAGTTCACTTGGTTTGGTCCGGTTATTCCGGATAAGCAGGTGAAGGTAAATATTGGAGGAAAAGTTCCCCGGTATCGATCAGGTAAACAATATAAGGATATGCTGATTCCGGAAGAGATGGTTGACGCTTGGCGTGTTTCGGAGATTGGTTTGACTCCGGAATCGTCACCTACATGCGGAGGCCATCGCGGCATCTATTTGGCTCAGCACGCTCCCTGGATGCTTCGCATTGCGCGAGATGCAAAGGATGATTTCCTACATGATATCGCACGATCAGCCATTATCGGCAGATATGAAAGTTTTCCTGGCTATCACATCAATGCCGGAAGAACGACAGCCCATGAAAAAGCGGATTTTCCTTTGCGCTCATTGAAAGAATTGAATGGCGTGACTTCGCTTCACTATAATCACCCATGGCCACATGCTGCATTGATTATGGATTATTTGGTTTCGGATGTCTATTATCGTTCGGATGGACAACTTGATTTTCCGGCAGAATATGCAGAAGGATATGCGTATTGCCGCAGCAAAGTATATGGTGCAAAACCGGGCAGATTTTATGACGGCAGTGAAATGATGCTATATATGCCGAAAGGACTGGCAACTTCATCAAACGTTCAAATCAATTACCTGGCGGCTCGAGGAGATGGGGAATTATACTTAATGCTGACCAATCAGTCCACACAGGATCAAGAAACAACAATGACGCTAAGTCCTAATCTGTTGGATGTTGCTAGTAAAGATTATTCGGTTGATGTCTGGAAAGACAGTAAAATAGTGTCCAATCTTAAAATGAAAGATGGGAGTGTGACTGTCGATGTCCCGAAAGAGGGTGTCACAACATTAGTGGTTAACTCAATCGAGATAAATCCAGTTTTCCAGAATAAAATTGCGGATGATAAAACATCAAAATGGGCTGTGGATCAGGTTAATCTTGACTTCGGGGGAGATAGCACTGCATTGCTGTTTAATTTTGGCAATGATTTGAAAAGTGTTTATTCCTATACTAAAGCAAATGGCAAGATTTTTAAGGAAGTAACCTTTCATTATGCAAATGATGACCAGTGGGATTCCGTCACAAAGAAATCATATCCGTTTGAATTTACTGTAGATGTTGATCCTGATGCTAAAGATTTCATTTTCTATTATGAAGCAGTGACTGTTGATGGGAAAACAGTGTCGTCTGGGCAAGGTGTCTTAGACCGGGAAAAATAGGAAACGATTTATCCTGAGATGCAAATCTTTAAAAGTATTTATTTTTTTAAGAAAATATTATCCATAGAAATAACTGTAAGTATGAAAAATCAGATGGTTTGGCTTACTCAAGTTGTACAGTCAGATCAAAAGTTTTAAATATAGAAATGCTTGGTAAGTTGAACAATGCCGTTAGGAAAAGCCCGTTTTGTGAACGGTTCTTAGGTAAATGTAGTAGATAATGAATACGTATACATAACCATCTTTTTAAATTGGAGTTTATATCCATGAATAAAGAAATTCTGTTACATCTGTTTCTTGGTCTGAGTTTTACAATTTTCATTTCTGATTTATATGCTAAAGAAAAAAAGATGCCCAAGGCCTATCGGCCCAGATCTGTGTTGAAGCCGATTCAGAATACCAGGCCAGTTCTTTTAGAGTTGTTGGAAGAAGGGGATTCTGGTCTAAAAGTACTTTCTGCCAAGACTCGCGAACCTGACGAAAATATGCATTTGGGTTTGTTTGAAATGAGGCTCCCTGAATTAAAAGAAGGGATTTTCACAACCCAGGATGATAATTATATGCCGTGGCCTGTTGGGGCAAATCGGGGGTATCAAAATCGATTTACCGGAGGATTTGAGGGTTTAACCTATCGTTCTGGAGGTATCTTCTTACTGGCTAAAACAGTCAGTGATGAGTATTTGGCAATTGTTCCAATAGGTGGCGATTCTGCGATTAGTTGGCTTGAAGCTTGCGACGATGGAAAGCTTCGTATTGGTTTGTCAAGCCTTGGGACAGCACCTGTGGTAGGAGCTTTGCCTTTGGTAGCTTGGGCGAAGAATGCGAACATGTATTCAGCTTGTCGTCAGGCTTGGGCACAGGTGCTGGCGCACCCTGAGCTTTCTGACAATCTAAAGGCACGAAGTGCCAAAACTTATCCTGAAATGTTTAAATATCTGGGCTGGTGTAGCTGGGAAGAATACAAAAAGAATATTGATGAGAAAGTTCTCGTTAGTGCGGTCCGGAATATACTGGATTCAAAATTGCCAATTCGCTATGTCCTAATCGATGACGGCCATCAGATGCGTCATCCCAAAACCGGAAAGCATGATCAATTACTCAGAAGTTTTGCACCAGATACCAAGCTGTTTCCGAATGGCTGGGAGACTTTGCTGGAATTGCGCGAACCCCGTCGAATTCGCTGGATGGGATTATGGCATTGCAATGACGGCCTTTGGGGCGGCTATACTCGTCCCAATGATTTTGGCTTTCTGGATAATGACTTGATGAAAAAGGGTTCAAGATGGGTGATAAAGCCAGACAGTGATGCACAAAAGCGTTTTTATGATAACTATATTGGTTCAGTAAAAAAGCATGGCTTTGACTTTGTCAAGATTGATAACCAAGCTAAAATGCTCTATTTGTATGCCGGTACTGCCAACGCTGTCCAGACAGCCGCCCAGGATGCCATTGCGTTGCAAGCGGCGGTAGAAAAACACCAAAAAGGCGTAATCAATTGTATGGCTCAGAATCTTGTGGCAATCTGCCATACCGGCAGCAGTAATGTAACTCGATGCAGTTCTGATTACAAAGTTGGAAATATGTCTAAAGCCAGATTGCATGTTTGGCAATCCTATTTTAATACTCTGTGGCTTGGACAAACTGTCTGGTGTGATCACGACATGTTTCATTCTTGTGATCGATTTGCTGGACGACTTATGGCGGTATCAAAAGCAATGAGCGGCGGGCCTACTTATCTGTCCGATGCACCAGAGGATTTTATAGATGAATATATTATGCCTCTGTCATACGCTGACGGAAAACTGATTCGACCGATTGCTCCAGCGGTACCAATGACTGATTCTGCTCTCATTGACCCAATGGCTCAGCGAAAACCCTATCGAGTTATTGCGCCGCTTAAAGGCGGCTCTGCAGCCGTTGTTGCATACAATTTATATGATACGAAGGATACCGTTACAACGCAATCTTCAGTTTGTGCTAAAGATTTCACTGAGGCGGCAGGGATGATTCAGCCATTTAAAGGCAATTGGACGCCCCCGGCCGAAGGATTAATCGTATATGATTGGTATTCCCAATCCGGTCAAAAGCTGAAATCTCCTTATCAATTTAAGTTAAAAGGGCTCAGTGATCGGTTGTTGTTGCTGTGCCCAGTCCAAAGTGGCTGGGCAGCTATTGGGCGAACTGACAAATATCTTTCGCCTGCGACTGTTGAAATTCTAAATGTTTCATTAAATCAATTGAAGATTCGACTGGTAGAATCAGGCCCCTTTGCAATTTGGTCAGCCAATGGAGAACCAAAATGTAATGGTATTTCATTTCAAAATATTGGAAATGGTCTATGGAAAGCAAGTGTGCCGGTTAAAGAATGCCCGCGAGATTTCATCATTACTCGAAATTGATTAATGTTACAATGAAAAACCTCTTATTACCTGTCATATGAAAGTAAGAATCATGCAAAGAGATTTAGCTACATATTTTTTGTTGTTTTTGGCGACCAGTTGTTCTCATCTGATTGCAGCAGTAGAGTCGGAAACGATATGGGATCAATACAAACTCTGGTATGCACAGCCTGCTTCCGAGTGGAATGAGGCATTGCCGGTCGGAAACGGTCGATTGGGTGCAATGGTGTTTGGCGGGATAATGGCCGAACGGATTCAATTGAATGACGATACGGTTTGGGTAGGGCCGCCAGTTCCGAAAAACCGTCAGGGAGCGGCTAAGTATATTGCTCAGGCAAGAGAATTAATCTTCAAAGGCAAGTATATTGAAGCACAAAGACTGGTACAGAAAAATGTCATGGGAAAAAGGATCTCGCCGCGGAGTTATCAGACGCTGGGAGAACTGCATCTTCACTTTCTTGCCTTTTCCTCTAATGTTGATGATTCTACAGGTATCAAATCCGGGAAAAGCAGTCCGGTTTTAAAGGCGGTTGCACAATCTCCACAAACCATGGCAGAAAAAAAGTATCGCCGTCAATTAGACCTGGACACGGCCATTGCAACAACGACATTTCAGTTGGAGGGGATCACTTACACACGGGAAGTTTTTTCGTCGGCAGTTGATGATGTCATTGTCATTCGTGTAACAGCGGATAAGCCAAGAGCGGTTTCCTTACGGGCTTTGCTTAACAGACCAGGGGATTTCACGACATCGGTGTCCAATTCTGATACGATTGATATGTTCGGGCAGGCTCAGCATAATGGTAAACATTTGGGTGTAAAATGGAATTGTCGTCTTAAAGTAGTGCCTGACGGCGGAAAGCTCAAAACAGAAGGTGGTGCAATTATCATTGAGAAAGCTGATTCAGTTATTCTTTGCATTACCTCTTCAACCAATTATAACAAAGATAATCCTGCCAGCCCGCTTACACATGATCGAAAAGTGCATTGCGGGAGTGTGATTAAATCAGCGATGGAAAAATCCTACGAACAGTTGCGTCAGCGCCATGTTGCTGAACATCATGGTCTATTCAGGCGATGTCGGCTTGACCTTGGCAGTTGGGATAAGTCTATAATGGCGACTGATGAGCGGCTTAAAGCTGTCAAGAGCGGCGGTGTGGATCCTGCTTTGGTGTCGTTGTATTTTCAATACGGTCGATATCTGTTAATTGGTTCATCTCGCCCGGGAGCGATGCCTGCGAATCTTCAGGGAATATGGAACCCTCATCTAAAAGCGCCTTGGAACAGTGATTATCATATTAATATCAATATGCAGATGAATTACTGGCCGGCGGAGGTGACAAACCTGTCGGAGTGTCATGAACCGTTTTTTGATTTTACGGAGCGATTGGTTCCAAGTGGTCGAAAAACGTCACGCGAGGTATTCGGTTGCAGCGGTTTCACTGCCGGACATGCAACGGATGTATGGTTGTGGACATCCGTGTACGGAAATGTGCAATACGGGATGTGGCCCATGGGGGCGGCATGGAACACGCAGCACTTTATGGAGCATTATCGGTATACCGGAGATGTGGAATTTCTTTCAAATAGGGCATACCCGATTCTTAAAGAGTCGGCGAAATTCTTTCTTGACTATCTGATTGAAGATCCTCGAATCGGAAAACTTGTGGCTGGCCCGTCCACATCCCCGGAAAACAGGTTTTTGACACCGGACGGCAAACGAGCCACTCTTGATGTTGGCACGAGTATGGACCAGGAAATCATCTGGGATAATTTTACGAATTACCTGGAGGCTGCTGCCGTTTTGGGGATAGAAGATGAATTTGTGAAGAAGGTTAGAGCCACACGTTGTCGGTTGGCGCTGCCAGGAATTGGTTCCGATGGCCGTTTGATGGAGTGGACACAGGAATTTAAAGAGCCGGAACCGGGACATCGTCATATTTCTCACCTGTATGCACTGCATCCTGGCCGTCAATACAACTTTTATGACAGTCCTGAGATGGTGGAAGCTGCTCGGAAGACATTGGATTATCGCTTGTCGCATGGTGGAGGGCATACCGGTTGGTCGCGGGCCTGGATTATAAATTTTTGGGCTCGGTTTCATGATGCTCAAAAGGCTCATAGGAATCTTCTTGCATTGCTGCGAAAAAGCACCTTGCCCAATCTGTTAGATACGCACCCGCCATTTCAGATTGACGGTAATTTTGGAGCCACTGCGGGGATTGCTGAAATGCTTTTACAATCCCACGTTGGGGATTCAAAAAAAGGGTACTTGATCGAATTACTGCCGGCCTGCCCAAAGGCATGGCCGAATGGTACAATTATGGGATTACGCGCACGAGATGGGTATGAGATAGATATTGAATGGCAAAATGGAAAGTTAAAAAGAGCCGTTCTGAATAGTCTTTGCGGTAAGTCCTGCCGAGTACGCTATGGAGGAAAAACACTTGAGATTAAGTTAGACAAAGGAAAGAAACGCGTTCTGAGTGCAAATGATTTCAAGTAAGACGCTCTTAGACTATCAGATACCGAATATGCTTAGAAATAGCGGCATTCTTACGGTTTGAAAAACCAGATGCATTACTGCGGCGAGGATTATGAGTTGATTTCAGATATGGTTGACTCTGGAATTGACGGGATGTGCAAATAGTTTTAAGTTTACAAACAGCCGTACTAAGTAGTTTAACATCGTCGTTTTCATCACCGATGACGAGAGTTGCCTGGAACGCAGGCCATAAAGTAAAAGCTCAAAAACTGCTCGAGGCTTACCATCGCAAAACAAGAGCCCCATTGAATTGCCGGCGATGTGAATGCTATGATAATATAATTAGTGTCTTAGGAAGCGATACACTTTTGTGAAATATATATTAAGCAAGGAGAGGAAAATGTTATATAGGAAGATTAGTTTTTTAACAGGACTTTGTCTTATATGCAGTATGGCTGCATCTGAGATCAAACCGATTGCTGGTATGACCGCGACAGGCTCGGGTGCATTAGAGGAAAATATGGCTGAAAAGGCCGTTGACGGTGTCGTCTCCGATTCATCCCGTTGGATTGGTATGCCGGACGAAAATGGAAAAATCTGGCTTGAAATTGGTATGCCGTCAAAACAGAAAATCAGCGGTGTTCATCTCTACAACGGCTATGGAACTGGTTCTCCGATTGAGGATTTCTATTTTGAGTTTGAGGATGCAGATGGGCAATGGCGAAAAATTCCATCTTCTGCTGTATCCGGCAATACATCCACCTCCTTGCGGCTTCCATTTGATACTACGGTAGAGGTTGATACGGATACGTTGCGACTGGTCGTAACAAAAACCCACCAAGAGTATGCCAGGATCAAAGAGATCGTGTTGTGGCCTGAGGGAGCAGATGTCCCCGGTCTTGGCACTGGTGTGCATGAGGGCGGTCATGCTTTACCGGAGACGTCCCAACCGGATATTCCTAAGATATATCTCAATCAAAGCGGCTTCAATCTTGGCAAACCGAAGCGTTTTACCGCTCCGACACTGCCGGACTCAACAGTATTCAGCATCCATCCGGCCAAGGGCGGCGATGCCCTGTTTTCCGGCAAGATCAATAAACATCTTGGGGATTTCTCTCAATTCAACCCTGAAGATTCTCAAGAGTATGTTGTCAGAGCAGGGGGGCACCAGTCGGTACCATTTACGATTGACCCTTGGCAATTTGAACGCATTACCTATCAGCCTGCCGTTAATTTTATGATTGACAGTCGTCATTATGTGGGCAACTACAAGAAACGCTGCGGAGGCTCCTTTGGCTGGCGTGACGATCATCACTTTGCCTGGGCATTGCGGACACTTGTGCCGCAATACCTCTCAAACCCGGCAGCTTATGAGGCGATGCCGAAGCAAATTCGATACGTCGAAGCCAAACCCGGTTTCTGGGGGACGCTGGAACCTTATAAAGAAAATGCGCCGGATATTGTCAAGTTGATCCACTGGGGAGCGGATGTGACAGTGACCCGAAAAACAAGCCATGAGTTCCTGAAGGGTGAACTTGCCTTCTTTCTGTATGCCTGGCCGGTACTTGAAAAATGGCTGCCGCAGCAGAATTATGATGCGGTACTGGAATTTGTCCAGACAACATGGGAATGCTCAACGGCAGACCAGAAGTACCCCTATGATGAATCGCCGGAGCATAATCTTCTGAAATTAAAAACAAAGCTGGGGACCACCAAGGGAGCGCTGCCTCCCGGTCACAGCATCATGCCGAATCTGTTGATGTACGAAGTGGCTAAGCGTGATGGCCTTGACAATGCAAAGCGGTACTATTATGCAGCCTACCGGCAGGCGGAGTGGATAGTTGAAAATCTGGACTGGGAGGATCCGCAGGTTACCAAGGGCCAGCGATTGAGTGAACACATCACGATGACCAGTCTCGCGGCTTTTCTCCAACTCTGTCCGGACAACTCGCCTGAAGGGCTGAAGGGGAAAATTCAGGACTGGGCAAAGATTATGGTTCGCCGATCTGCGAACATGTGGGACTTTAGAAAGCTGACGGATAACGGACAATGGACGCCCAGTGGAGAGAAACATACAATGTGGAATGAGGTGGGCAATGTTGTTGGTTTGCCGGCAGCGCTGCTGGCAGCAGCACCGTTTGTGGAGGATGCAGGCATCCATACCCGGCTTCATGAATTGGTATGGAGTCATATGGACAACTGCTTCGGGCGAAATCCCTGTGGACGTCATTTCTCTTACGATGCTTCACGGGAGGTCGAGGGCGTTGAGTATGGCTGGTATTCCTATCACAAGGGCGGGATCGGTCAGTTGGCTGAGGCACGATTTGTCCTGGACGGAGCGCCTAAGCATGTCCATTATCCGTACCACCCGGAGAGGGGAAACTATGGATGGACCGAGGGCTGGGTGAACTTCAATACTGCTTTCAATGTCAGCCTGGCTTACATGGCAAAAGCAGATACAAAACTCCGAATGGTCCAGCATGGAGATACGGTCTTCGTTCGCCTACGGACTCCGCTGAACTTTGATGTTAGAAAAGATGAGCCGATGGAACTGACTGTGAAAGGGAGCAAGGAGGTTACCATTACTTTAGTGGAAGAAGCCCCATGTTCGGATACGCATGTGGGCCAGCTCAGCCTTAGTGATCTTTCAGTCAGCGCAGGTGAGACAATCGAATGCAGCTATGGCTTTGGCTATATGCAAACATCGACGAGTTTAACGATTCGGTAGAGATTACACAGGTGCTAGCAATTTTTGAAATTATTCTGAAATTGGCGAATTTTTACAATCAGTATACAAATGGAGATTATTTATGGCCGGAATGGACTATGCAGTGTTAATGGCTTATGTGGTGGGTGTTTTTGCAATCGGCGGCTTTTTCAGCAGTAAAGTAAAAAGTTCAAAGGACATGTTTGCTGCCGGCGGCCAATCGCCGTGGTGGGTGTCGGGATTGAGTGGTTTCATGACCATGTTCTCGGCCGGTACCTTTGTGGTTTGGGGTGGAATCGCTTATAAGTACGGTATCGTTGCAGTATCAATCAATATGTGCTATGGTGTCGCCGGGCTGTTGGTAGGCTTCTTTGTTGCCGGCAAATGGCGAAAAATGGGCGTCAAAACACCCGCAGAATATATTGAACTGCGTTTCGGCAAAGGGGCAATCAATTTTTATACCTGGACCATGGTCATTTACCGGATTGTCGGTGTGGCTGTTGCGTTGTATTCACTGGCGGTTTTGCTGACCGCTCTGATGCCGCTGTCTGAGGGCAACATCTTCCGTGACGCAGTTTCAGGTAATCTGTCGCTGACTTGGGCGGTCATTCTGTTTGGGGCATTCATGATAATCTATACGATGGCGGGGGGACTGTGGTCAGTATTGATGGCTGACGTCCTGCAGTTTATCGTATTGAACCTTGCCGTAATCTTTGTTGTCCCCTTATGTTTTATGCATATCGGCGGTGTTAGTCAGTTTATTGAGACGGCCCCGGAAACGTTTTTCGTTCCGACCAACAGTGAGTTTACCTGGTTCTTCCTGGCCGGGTGGTGTGCCATTCATTTCTTCATGGTTGGCGCTGAATGGGCTTTTGTGCAGCGGTTTATTTGTGTGCCGACGGCCAAAGATTCCCGCAAGTCGGCCCTGATGTTTGGTGTGCTGTATATCATCAGTCCGTGGCTGTGGCTGCTGCCGCCAATGCTGTATCGCGGCATGAATCCGGAAGCCAATCCTGAAGAAGCCTATATTCTTGCCTGCCGGACAGTGCTGCCGACGGGGATGCTGGGGATGGTCCTGGCGGCGATGGTTTCCGCGACGGCCAGTATGGTCAGTGCCCAATTGAATGTATTTGCCAGTGTGCTGACCAGTGATTTTTACTGTCGGCTGGTCAATCCGAATGCCGCTGAAAAGCAGATCGTCAGGGTCGGCCGCGTTATGACGGTTCTGCTGGGGCTGATTTTAGTTATTATTGCGATATTGATTCCCAGATTGGGTGGGGCTGAAAAGGTGATTTTGAGCATTACCAGCCTGATTGTTGGTCCGTTGCTGGCGCCGTCACTTTGGGGCGTCTTCAGCAAAAAGATCAAGACCTCAGCTGTTTGGACAACCGGAGGCATCTGTTTTGCCTTGGGCGCGTTATACCGATTTGGGTTTTCTGCTACCGGCTGGTTTTCAGAGCTGGAAAGCATGCAATTGTTCATAGCCTTCTGCGAGGAGAATAACCGCAATATTGAAATCTTCCTGGGGGTTCTTCTGCCGGTGGTCATCCTGACGGTCATGGAACTGACTGCGAGAGGAGTTAGCAAAGGCTATGAGCGGGTGGCTGATAAGATTAAAGATCAGATTGGTGCCAAGGCACCGGTTGTCAGCGAACTGCCGGCCCTAGTGGTCGCTTGCAGTGTCGGCTTTTTTGGAGTTATCATGGCAATTCTGGCGATCTTGAACCCGGCGCAATGGAAGATTATCGCAATCTTTGCCGCGGTACTATTTGCACTGATGATTACTTTCTTTGCGATATATTTCAGCAGAAAGAAAAAAGTAAAAGTATTATCTGAGTAACCTGAATTCGGAACAATAGAAATCGAGAGTGTTATGACAAAACTGGCATTTTCCACAATTGAACATGACGTTGATTTTTGCGTCGTTGGCGGCGGCCTTTCCGGTATGTGTGCTGCCATTGCCGCGGCACGCAACGGTCTGAAGGTGGCGATTATGCAGGATCGGCCGGTGTTTGGCGGCAATACATCCAGTGAGATTCGGATGTGGGTTTGCGGCGCACGCGGCGATGACAATAAGGAAACCGGCATTATCGAAGAGTTAATGCTGGAAAATCGATACCGAAATCCCAATCGTAATTATTCGATTTGGGATAGTGTGCTTTTTGAAAAGATTCGATTTGAGCCCAATATTACCACCATGCTGCTGAATTGCAGTTGCAACGATGTGACAATGGACGGGGCGACTATAACATCGGTCAAAGGCTGGCAAA
>JANQGW010000083.1 GCA_028282905.1 Sedimentisphaerales bacterium
TACGATACTGATATCGACGGTGAGACATTTGCGATTTTCGGTGGCGTTTCGATCCCGGTGACCTATCGTCTTACATTTTCGGCTGGGTTGCGAGCAGCCTGAAAATGTTGACTACACCGTCCGTCCGATTCCACTGTCCTTTACACCGGAAGGGCAGGCCGAACAACCGTTTTCCACCTTGGAAATGAGTTCTGCAGAATGGGCTCTGGCTCCCGGCTATTTGAATGTTCAGAAAAAACCGGCAGCCTCAACGTTCATGTCTGCTGACCGGGTGCCGTTTTTATGTACACATCGTGTGGGGCGTGGGCGTGTCAGTTTTTTAAACAGCTTTATGCTGTACCGCTTGTATCGCTCTGATCTTGACGGCGGCCCGCTGCAGGAACTGTTGTCCGGACTGATTGCACATGACAGCCGCATTGGGACCGATGAATCCCGCATCGATCTGGTTGCCAATGTCGATACAGAGCAGCAGCGTGTCGTTTTTGAAGCGTGTGTGCGGGACTCACGATATCAGGCGGTGGGTGGCGCAACGGTTCTGCTGGATGTGAATGGCCAGTCGTTTAAAATGAGCCCTGCTTCTCCGGGCCGATACACCGTGACCGTTGATAATCTTAGTTCTCGGTCGGTCTATGCGGTAGCAAAGGCCGAGCTGGGTGGTAATTATCTTGGCCGCAAGACCATGATTTTGGATTTGCCCAAAAAGCAGGATGAAATGTCCCGCACCGAAGTCAATAAGCAGTTTTTAAATAGTCTGGCCGACCGAAGTCATGTAAAAGTGCTGGAACCCGACCAGATGAATTCGGATATCCATAAAATGTTTAAGGCGACTGAAACACTGCAGGCTAATGCCGTGCCGGTATCAATCTGGCACAATTGGCCGCTGGTGCTGCTGTTATGCGGGTTGTTGACATTGAACTGGTTTGTTCGCAGATCGAGCGGACTTGTATAAAGGATAAATAATGAAACGAATTTGGATAATACTATTGAGCCTTTGCATAACGCAATCACTTGCGGTGTCGGCCGATACCGAGCCTCTGAACGAATTACCTTCACCCAGGGGTTGGGCGGTTCTCATTTCTGGTCTGAACAGAGAGCCGGAGGAAAAACAGCTAAAGGACCAGGCAATTCTTGCTTTGCGATTGGTGATGAAAACCCAGTTTGAGATTCCGCTGGAACGTCAGTTTATTTTTACCAGTAAAGATTCCCTGGCTTATAAAGAAGGGGCCAGAGAAGCCAATGCCGAGAATGTCGCACAAACCTTAAAGACTCTTTCTCAATCGATTCGGCCGGAGGATACATTCATTTTCTATTATGTTGGACAGGCGAATATCGTTAAACAGACACTTCGCTTAAATCTCCCCGGCCCCGATATGACACATGATGCTTTGAGTAAGCTGTTAAAGGCCATCGAGCCCCGGCGGTCACTGATAGTTCTGGATTGTCCGGGAGCTGGATTGGCTATCGAATCATTGACCGGGGAAAACCGAATTGTGATCGCCGGTGCGCAGGCTAATCAACCCTGGAGCACACAATTTAGCCGCTACTTTATTCCGGCCATGAGTGCTCTACAGGCAGACTATAACCGTGACAACAGGATTTCTATTCTCGAAGCCTTTCGACATGCATCCATCCAGTTGGATGACTCTTATCGGCAAAACGAATGGATCAAGACCGAAAATCCCTTACTGGAAGATGACGGTGACGCCGCCGCATCTCAGCAGCCCTGGACATTGGAGCCGGATAAAGACGGCGAGTTTTCATCGAAGTGGTTTATTTATGAGTTAAAGGAAGAACTTACGGCATCCCTTACTTTTTCAGAGTAATATCAAAGGTGTTTCGTGCCATAGAAGCGGAGATAAATATGAGTGACAATTCGTCGATTGACAGACGAGAATTTATCAGGAAAACAAGCGGTTCTGTTATCAGAATCGCCACAGCGGGCTTTTCTCTGCTTGGCAGTGAACTGCAGGCTGGCCGGGATGTTTCCGAGGAAAATCATAAATACGATTTTTGGATGGGGCGAGTGAAATTCATTGCTAACAGGGGCGACAAACGATTTTGGGCGACGTATCCCGGTTCGGATAAAAACCTGCTTCGTGAGTTTAGACGAGTTTGCCGAAGTCAGGTGAAACTTCCCCCTCGCTGTGAAGATCAGATGCCGGTATTTGGCTCGAAAGATCAATTCAACGGTGTTGTTGACTTCACTGATATAAAGGCAATGCGGTTGTTTCCATTTCTGTTTATGACTTCAGAATATGATTTTACTCTCACATCGAGACAAAAGCAGAATCTCAAACAATATATTGAAGAGGGGGGCTTTTTGTTAATGGATGACTGTGTCATTTCCGGCACGACAGATTATTTTTATCAATGTTCTCTGCATTTACTACGCGAAATCTTCGGTCACGAAGCTGTCAGGCAGATTCCATTCAGCCATGAAGTTTTTAACAATGTTTACGATTTCAGTGAGAGCGGTCTGCCGTATATTCAAGGTCAGCGACATCCGGCCGTCGGCGTTTTTATCAAAGAACGACTGGCGGTTTTTCTGAGTGCAACCGATTTGCATTGCGGCTGGTACGGCTGGACAGGAAAACACACCAGAGAATACAAAGAAGCAATCAAAATGGGAATTAACATCATAACATATGCAGTTTTGCACTGATTTGAATACTTCCAAAAATACAGTTATCAAAGATACCATAACTGAGAAACAGATTGGCGGCTAATCCCTTAACAAGATTTCGAATCATTGATCCTCGGTAGTCTCATAGATCATAATCAGATTGCCGCATGTGTCATCAAAGACCGCCATGATTTCTGTTCCACAATTTTGGGGTTTTGAGCGAAATGTTACGCCCAGTTCTTTCAGACGAGCATATTCGGATTCGATGTCGTCAACCAGGAATGCTGTCAAGGGGAGGCCTTCATCATAGATCGCCTTCTTGAATACTTTGGTTGCTGGATGTTCGCCGCAGGGTTCAAGAAGCAGCTCGGTACCATCCGGCTCATCAGGCGATACGACGGTCACATAACGTGTCTGCCCCATTGGGATGTCTCTCTTTTTAACAAAGCCAAGGACATTCGTATAGAAGGCGATGGCCTTATCCAAATCTGTTATATAGACACTTTCAAGCTTAATTTTCATTGTACGGCCTCCATTGAATAACGTCATCGCTCAGGACTGATAATAACAGCCCCGATATTCCATGACTTTACCGGCTAACAGCGACTATGCGTCTAATTTACGGGTAGTTAGCCTGTAGTTTTTAAGGTTGAAACTCAACAGTAAAGATTATCGGTATATACGCATTCGTATGATATTTGTTGCATTGAATCAATCCAAATTCAATGAGTGGTAAAAGACAAATTAAAGATATGCTTAAACCGGGCATCAACATCCTTGGCTTTCCGTAATTACTTACTCAATAAAAAGTTATAATTGTTCGATATAAGTTTAAGATGCCAGGGAAGATATAGTTCTTTGGATACTACAGATCAGGGCTATGCACATCTTTAATGAGTGGTAATATTACGTGCCCAGTGGATGAATAAGAACGTGACTACTGCTGCGGTCTCTTTATTTCGACCTCGCCGCCAAATAGACGCAGTTTTAGGTCTTGTTTATGTTTTTTAGAAAATTTAATTTTTTTTGTTATTTCCGATTTTCCATCGTATTTACTTAGGGAAGACAGAACGGATGGTTTTATGAGGCGATAAGTTCAGGAATTATGAATGGCTGATAACCCTAATAATCAAGATGCGGCACGCGATGAACGCTTTTTGCAGCTCTTAATGGCCAATCAGGACAAGATTTACGCGTTTATCCTTTCGCTTGTGCATAACAGCAACGACGCAGAGGATATCTTACAGGACGCAATCACTGTGATGTGGCGTAAATTCGACACTTTTAAACCGGGAACCAGCTTTGCGGCTTGGGGTTTTGCGATTGCACGGGTACTAGTTCTGAAGTTTTTTGAGAAAAACCGTCATTCCAAGCTGTCATTTTCCCCTGATCTTGAAAAAGAGCTGGCTTTAATAACCACCGAAAAGCTTACATCCGAGGGGGAAGATATTTTAGGAATTCTTAAAGAATGTCTGAGAAAACTGGACCCCCGAAATTATGAATTAATCAAAATGCGATACGCCGAAAAGAAACCAACCAAAAAGATCGCGGATGAACGAGGCATTGCATCGCACAGAATGTATCGATTAATGGGGAAAATCCATGAAATACTCCGTCGCTGTATGCGGCAGTCTCTTTCGATTCGGGAGAGGATATAATGGAATATCCAACAAACACCAGTGAATTTGTCAGTTTGACGCTCCAGGCAATTGAAGGCCGGATTACGGACGATGACTTTGCCCGATTAGAGAAATATCTGCAGGACAAACCGGAATTTCGTGATATCTATTCCGACCTGAACATCATGTATGCCTATTTGAGACGTCCCGCGCTGACATTTGACGCTGACGTTCACGAAAGTGAGCAATATGATCCGCTCGACGCGGAGCTTTGGCAGCATCTCGCCGAATACGAAAAGACGGCACCAAGATTTGAGCTTTCTGAGGAAGAGCCTTCACAGGAATTAATCCAAAAGGTTGTTCACGCAAGAAACCCGTATAAAATAAGTAAATTCAATATTTTTACATTTGCTATCAGTGCCGCGGCAATTTTTCTCATTCTCCTTTTTATTAAGTTTGCGCCTACCAAGCGATACAGTGTTGAGGTTGCGACACTTATTGACCAGGTAAATGTGAAGTGGGCGGATTCACGTTCGCAGCTTGATAACGGTAGTCGTTTATTAACAAATGACCTGCCTTTTGTATTAGATAAGGGGATCATCAGCATCCTTTATGATAATGATGTTGAGGTAGTGATAGAGGCTCCGGCAAAATTCGAGCTTGAACAGTCGGGGGTCATTTTGGAGTATGGCCGGCTGTTCAGCCGTGTTTCAGAGTCCGGCTTAGGGTTTAGAGTTGAGACGCCAACATGCCAATTTGTGGATTTAGGAACCGAATTTGGAATCCAGGCGGATATTAACGGTTCATCCGAACTGCATGTGATTAAAGGGAAGGTCCAATTGTTTGCGGGGGCGGCGAAAGAAAAGAAGACCAGTCTGACGGTTCAGGTTGATGACGCCATTCGCTATGACGCCAATCGCAGCCAGGTCTCAAATATTCCGATTCAGAAAACAGTTTTTGCGCGTCAGGTGAATTCCAAAAGTAATTTTATCTGGCGAGGTCAAAAAGTTATTAATTTAGCTGATATTGTTGGCGAAGGAAATGGGTTTGGCACAGGCACCGTTGACCACGGCTTAAATCTTTTGACTGGAAAATCGGAGAGGGTTATTAAGCTGGATTCTGCGTGGGACAAAAATGGACAATATAGGGTAACATCAAATCCCTATGTAGATGGTGTTTTTGTCCCAAGGGGCGGGCTATTTCCTGTCCAGGTAAGTTCGACGGGCTTGCGTTTTGACGAATGCCCGAAGACTTCCGGCTATTCATATAGATATATTTTCAACGGTGCCTGGCACTCTCATATTGAGGGCGAGCCGCCGCATCTGTTAAAGCTGAATGACCTAACATTTGAAAAAACCGGGCAGGCCTTGTATATGCACTCCAATGCGGGGATTACTTTTGATTTAGAAGCGATACGCCGGGGCACTCCGGGGCTGCGAATTAATAGATTTAAAGCCACGGCAGGTGTTTCCCAAACGGTGCTGGAGATATGGCCCAAGTCCTCACGGGTTGACTTCTGGGTGCTGGTTGACGGCCAAATCAGGCTCGAACAAATCGATGCGAAGCCTGAAGATGGTTCTTTTAAGATTGAGATTGATTTGTTAAACAAAGATCGCTTTTTGACCATAATAACAACGGACAGCGGCAGCGAGTATGAAGGCGGCAGCCGGGACTGGGCCTTATTGGCCGATCCTGTCCTGGAACTGGATGATGAAAAGTAAACGCTTAACAGCTCTGATGGACGCGAAACGGAAGTAGCAGTTAAACCGATAGAGAAAGAAAAAGAGTCAGCAACGGACTTTGGCGAGAAAGTGCTGACTCTAAGAGTGGTCACAAAGGGCGTTGCGCCCATGTATGAGCCTTTTTTATTATATCGGACACAGAAAAAATAGCAAGTTAATTTGTTGGCAAGGGAATTGAAAATGGAAATCAGGAAAGATGGATTTACGTTAATTGAACTGCTTGTGGTTATCGCGATTATCGCCCTCTTAATGGCCGTTATTATGCCGGCTCTGGGGGCCGCTAAAGAACAGGCTCGGGCTGTCGTATGCAGGGCGAATGTCAAGCAGTGGGCAACCTGTTATGCACTCTACACGGAGGAATATGACCAGTCTTTTCCGCCGTTTATGGGCGGTACTGTGGGCTTTACGACATACATGGAGAATTTGAGACCTTATTACGATGACGTGACAAAAATGAGACTGTGTCCGTCCGCGGCGAAAGTGGCCACTGACAATCCGACCGGCCTTGAGCCGCTTAGCTATTTCGGCAGTACTTTTTCAGCATGGCAGATTGATCCGGTGGCTGCCTGGCTTGACAATGAAGATGATGGCCTTGGCAGTTATGGCGAAAATTCATGGCTGAGACAGCGGCTGGCGGGGGATCCAACAGCGGATCAGTGCTGGGTGAAAATGTCGAGGATCAAAACGTCGTCGAGGACGCCCATGTTTGCCGATGCGAAGTGGAATAATGCGTGGCCGCGGCATACGGACCCCATTCCGGGTGTCAACACCGCGGACAACCGAAATACGAATTTCAGCATTTCAAATTGGTCCACAATGGACAATTTTGTCATGCGAAGGCACAAGAATGGTCTTAATGTCGCTTTTGCCGATTTATCAGCCGCCTATATCGATGCGGAGGCCTTGTGGACGCTCAAATGGAACCAGGCGTTTGAAATAAGGGACAATGTTGACCTGCGGGATTTGCAATAAGAAAGAGGACGATAGAGTTTACGCCGTCATAATCGGCAGAAGTAATATTTTGAAAATGATTGAAATGTGAGGTGTGTGAATTTCTTACGGGTGTTCCGTAAGGAAAAAGTATTAATCGATTTTCGGAGGATTGAAAGATGAAAAGATTAGTGGTATTTGGACTCGTATTGGGGATGGCCTGTATGGCACAAGCATCTGTTATTGCTCATTACGGTATGGAAGAAGCGTCGGGGGCGATTGTTGACGTGGCCGGCGGCGAAACCGCCGATCCGGTTGATGGTGGACATGTCTATGGCGCTTCCAGTCCGGTTGGCAGCGGTGTCGGTTTGACTGCCAATGGTTCCTGGCAGTTGGATGCGACCGAATCAGCGGAACTCAATGCGCTGACCAACAATTTTACGGTGGCTTCCTGGGTCTATCTCGACAGTGCCTTGAGAGCAGCCAAGACAGGGACCAATGCGAATAATGACCGCATTATCGGTGATGATGTAGCATGGGATGGTGACGCGTGGTCATTCGGTATTCGAGACGGGAAACTGTTATTTACTAAGAACGGTGTTGCTGATGTGTTTAGCAATGTCACAGTTGCAGACGACCAGTGGGTTCATGTTGCCGTTGTCGTTTCAGGCACAGCCGGAGTTGAGTATTATCTGGATGGGGCACTGGCGCAGACAGTTGGCAATACAGCGGACTGTAAAGTAGGCGATGACGTTTTCGGGATTGGCCGTTCTTATGGCAATGGAGAAGCACAGTGGTTTGCCGGCAATCTCGACGAAGTGATGGTTTATAATGAAGCATTGAATGCCGATGCAATTGCCGAATTGGCTGTTCCCGAGCCGACAACAATGGTTCTGCTGGGACTGGGGGGCTTGCTGCTTCGCAGAAAACGATAACTTGAATAAATTTTAAAGATTTACCGTCAGCCTCTCTTGCTCTTTCGGGCAAGAGAGGCTCGGATTTGAAAAGCTGTTGTTTTACGAATGTACAAAATGTCCGTTGCTGAAGCTGTGTGGGTTTCAGTGAAAAACGATCTGTCAGTATTGATAAAGCGGAGGTAAAAATGAAAAAATGTATGATTCTTTTAATGGTATTGTTTACCGCTGTCAGTTTTGTCCATGCGGACCTGATTGCCTATTATAATATGGAAGATGCTCCGCCGGTAATCGTTGATCAGGTCGGTGGAGAAACAGCGGTACAGGCCGATGCCGGCCATGTGCAGTGGGGCAATGCGGTCGGTCTTGGGGACAATGGTTCCTGGCAGTTGGATGCAACCGAATCGGCTGAACTCAATGCCCTGACCAATAATTTTTCGGTGGCCGCATGGGTATATGTTGACAGTGCGACCCGGGCGTCAAAAACGGGCACTAACTCCGGTGATGACCGCGTCATTGGTGACGATGTTGCCTGGGACGGAGATGCGTGGGCGTTTGGAATTAGAGGCGGCAATTTGATTTTTACCAAAAATGGCGTAGCAGATGTTCTGACCAGTGTAGCGGTCCCTACAGACCAGTGGGTGCATATTGCCGCGGCCGTGTCAAGCACAGCAGGTGTGGAATTTTACCTCAACGGCACGCTGGCCCAAACCGTTGGTAATACCGCCAACTGTAACGCGGGTGATGATATTTTTGGCATTGGTCGTTCCTACGGTAATGGTCAGGCACAGTGGTTCCCGGGGCTGCTTTTTGAAGTCCAGGTTTATGATAATGTCCTGACGGATACTGAAGTAGCAGCTTTAATGGATAATATCGCGGAATTATCTGCTCCCGCCGAAGGCGCAACAGGTGTTGCCCTCGAGGGGCCGCTTGAATGGACCGCTCCGGCGGCATTTGTACCGGGCAGTTACACATTGAACATTCGTGCCAATGACCCCAACTGGCTGGATACCGCCAACAACAGCGTTGTCAATGGAGCCACAAGCCCGTTTACAACGGCATTGGCTCGTGATACGACCTATTACTGGCGTGTGGATGCCATCGACCCCAATGACGGCGGCAATCCCATTACCTATAAAGGGTTGACGGGCAGCTTTGAAACGGTTCTGTCGGTGCCGATGTTTGAAGCCGGACTGCCGGGCAGTGTCATGGCGGATGCAGGCGAGAATGTGATGTTTGCCGTTTCGGCCACCAATCCGTTTACATTAGACAGCACAGGCATGACCTATCAGTGGTATAAAGATGCTGCCCCGATTTCAGATGGCCCCGAGTATTCAGGTACTGCGACCGATACCCTTACCGTTTCAACAGTTGATGTTGCAGACGAAGGCGACTATTTCTGCCGCGTCACAATCACATCAAATTCTGCAACGAGTGATTCTGAAACGGCCGCGTTGACGGTTAAACGCCTCTACAACCACTGGCAGTTGAATGATAACCTGCTGGATTCTGTTTCTGATAACGATGGTGTCGGTGAACCGGTTGATCCGAACTATACTCCCGGTCTCGATGGAACCAGTTCTGCAGGCTTTGACGGCACACATGCAGTTCGGATCGCGGCTGATGCAGAGATGCAGTTTGACGCGTTTACCGTATCGGTTTGGGCCAAAGTCGATGGCGGCACCGGTCATCGCGCAGTGGTAAGTAACCGTGATGATAATCCCCAGCGTGGTTTTATCATTTACGCACTTCCGACTAATCAATGGAGCTTTTGGACCGGGACCGGACAACAAGTTGGTTGGAATGAATTAAACGGCTCGGCAGTTGTCAACGGCGAATGGATCCATCTGGTCGGTTCAATGGATACCGATGGGACCAAAAAACTTTATGTCAATGGTATTTTGGCTTCTGAGGTTGAGACTACTTATGGCAAGAATATTGACAAAGGAATGCTGATTGGTGCGGGTGCAAATGATGCAGAAACGCCAAGTTTCTACTTCAACGGCCAGATTGATGACGTACAGTTGTACAACTATGCGATTGATCCGCTGGATGTTGCTATTCTTTACACCGATGTTGTCGAAGGCGACATTTGCTATCAGACGCCGGAATATGATCTTGACGGTGACTGTTATGTCAATCTCGCTGACTTTGCGATGATGGCGTCCCAGTGGCTGGAATGCAACCTGGTCCCCGCTGATAATTGCCTGTAAGCGGTGAATAAATACTAACTCCAAATTATGATTGGGAGGTTATAACCATGAAAAAATGTATGTTTATTTTGATGATTTTGTTCACCGCGGTCAGCGTTGCCCAGGCGGATCTGATTGCTCATTATACCATGGAAGAAGCGTCCGGGGCGATTACCGATCAGGTTGGTGGTGAAACCGCAGAACCTGTGGATACCGGCCATGCCTATGGTGCGGCCAGTTACCCCGGTTTTGGCAGTGCCACCGGACTTACCGATAACGGCTCGTGGCAGTTGGATGCGACCGAATCAGCCGAATTACAGGCCCTGACCAATAATTTCACGGTAGCTTCATGGGTCTATATTGACAGTGAACTGAGAGCGGCCAAAACAGGCACCAATGCGAACAATGATCGCGTGATTGGTGATGATGTGGCATGGGATGGCGATGCTTGGTCATTTGGTATCCGGGATGGAAATCTGCTATTCACGAAAAACGGTGTGGTTGATGTTTTTAGTACCGTGACCGTCCCGACGGATCAGTGGGTGCATATCGCTGTTGCTGTGTCAAGCACGACTGGCGTAGAGTACTATCTGAATGGAACTTTGGCCCAAACCGTTGGCAATACCGCCGGTTGTAATGCCGGTGATGATGTTTTTGGTGTTGGCCGATCTTATGGGAATGGAGAGGCGCAGTGGTTTGCCGGTTCACTGGACGATGTCAGAGTTTACAACAATGTTTTGACTGAAGCTGAAGTTGCGGCCTTGATGGACAGCGGCAATACTGCCGTGTTGATTGCTCCGGCAGACGGCGCAACAACTCAGCCGATTGACGTTGACCTCCAGTGGTCCGCGCCGTCCGTGTTGGCGCCCAGCGGTTATACGCTGAACATCCGTGCCGATGATCCCAACTGGCTCGACACCGCAAATAATGCTGTGATCAATGGCGCAACCAGCCCCTACACAACCGCATTGCAGCGCGACACCACCTATTACTGGCGTGTGGATGCCATCGATCCCAATGACGGCGGAAATCCGATTGTCGTTGAAGGCTTTACCTGGAGCTTTACCACCGTCCTGTCGATTCCTGAATTCTCGGCAGGCCTGCCGGCCGATGCGCTTGCGGACGCAGGCAGCGACGTTGTCTTTGAGGTTTCGGCAGTCAATCCGTTCACTTTAGACAGTACCGGCATGACATATCAGTGGTATAAGGATGCTAATTCCATTTCAGACGGTACGGAATACCTGGGAACAACTTCAGATACCCTGACCGTGACATCGGTTAATGCGGCGGACGAAGGTGACTACCATTGCCAGGTGATAATTACCTCAAATGGCGGCCAGGCGGATTCTCCGACAGCACGGCTGGATGTCAAACGCGTCATAGGTTACTGGCCGTTTGATGCGGACTTTACGGATATGGTCGGTACCAACGATGGTGTGCCGACGGCTGCTTCTGCAAGAGCGTTTACGCCGGTGATTGGTGTTGGCGAACCCAATGCGATCATTGGCGGCGGTGCCGCGAAGTTCTCCTCGACCTATGTGGGGGCTGATAATGACCCCGCCGGCGGTGCTGTGGTTATTCCGACTCCTGAAAGACTGCTTGGAGACAATTCCTTCTCGATCAGTTTCTGGGAAAAGTCCAACTCTGCAGAGTCCAGTCGATATCATGTCGCCTCTGGAACCGATGATTCAGGTATCGGCAATTTCTTCATGTGGCGCTATGTCGATCCGTATCCGAACGCGTATGCGATCAATCTTGGCCCCTGGGCAGGTGCGTATCCGCTGTTCACAGATAACCTGTATCCAGAAGACCAGTGGCATTTCATGGCGATAACGTATGACGCTGATACTGGCCAGGCGACTGTTTATGTCGATGGCGTCACAGCTGATTCAGCGACGGTGACAACTTACACGGGATTTGCTTCCGAAATCTACGTGGGTAACCGCAAGAATATGGCACGTCCATTCAGCGGAAACATCGATGAACTGAAGATTTACAACTACGCTGTAACACCCACCCAGGTTGCTGTTGAATATACCGATACCATTGATGCGGTCGTCTGCACCGAATCGATTGTAGGCGACCTCGACGGTGACTGCCAGGTTGATACAGACGACTTGGCGCTGATGGCCCTGTCGTGGCTGGATTGCAACTGGATTCCCAGTTGTCTGTAATCAACAGTTTGGTAACTGATAAATAAAGTGTTAACGCATGCTGCGGGCCTGCATAGGAATATGCAGGCCCTGCGGCATCTTTATGAACAATGGGGGTTTTGTGAAAATTTTATCAAATAAAGCCATTTTTATCCTTATCTTATGGATGGGAGCCTGCTTAGGGACTGTCTGCCGGGCTGAGTTGATTCTCCACTATACCATGGAAGAGACTGCAGGTCCGCTGACGGACCAGGTCGCGGCCAAAACAGCGGCTGAAGCGGGAGCAGGGCATATATATCAGTTGACCGGGCCGGTTGATAATGCGGTTGGATTGACGGATAACGGCTCATGGCAGTTGGATGCCACAGATTCAAGCGAGTTAAATAGTTTATTGAATGATTTTACCGTGGCCGCCTGGGTCTATCTGGACAGCTCAATTGCAAAATCAGGGACAAATTCAAACAATCATCGCATCATTGGTGATGACGAGGCATGGGATGGCGATGCGTGGTCCTTCGGTGTAAGAAATGGGCGACTATTATTTACAAAAAACGGCATTGTTGATGCGCATAGCGGTGTTACCGTTCCTGTGGACCAATGGGTGCATGTGTCTGCCGTAGTTTCCGCCGGTTCCGGCGTAGAGTTCTATCTGGACGGTTCTCTGCAAGAAACCATCGCAAATACAGCCGACAATCACCTTGGCGACGATATTTTCGGCATCGGCCGTTCTTACGGTATCGGGGAATCGCAGTGGTTTGCCGGTGCGATTGACGAACTGCGTGTTTATGACACGGTTCTGGATGAAACTGCCATTGCGGACTTGGCATTTTCTGATATAACGTATCCCGTTAGTGTCGTTGCCCCCGGAGACACCAGTATTAATATTCCAATTGATGATGTTCCGACGCTGGAATGGAACAGCGGCACAGATCCGGAGATATTGCAGCATGTTCTGTATTTCAGTACAGACGAGAACTGGGTCAATACAGCATTACCAACCGACCCCGGGGCGATTGTCCTGGATGTGTCGGTTGAAACCTACCAGCATCCTGACTTTTTGGCGTATGAAACGACCTATTACTGGCGCGTCGATGAAGCCACCGGTGATCTCAGCAATCCCAGTATGATTGAAACAGGCCCGGTCTGGCAGTTTACGACGGCTTCTGAGCCGCTGCCGCCTTGTGCCGGCTACTTATACGATGGTGATATTGACGGCGACTGTTTTGTCGATGTTAACGACCTGATGTTATTAGCCCAGAATTGGTTGGCGGCAGATACCGATCTTGTTGGTGATATTGATGAAACTGACAATGTGAACTTTGCTGATTTCAGATATATCGCCAGAGACTGGCTCAGCTATGTCAATACCCAAACGATTATGTTTGTTTCGGCCCATCCGGACGATGAAGGCATCTTCTTCGGCGGTGCCATTCCCTATTACGCCCAGGTGCTGAATGTGCCGACGGTCCATGTTTCCATGACTAGCGGCGACTGGGGAAGAATTCCGGAAATCCGGGAAGAGGAACTGACCAATGCCGATACGATTTATTACGGCCGGCCCGTTTCAGCATCCATTGGCTTGCCGCCGGACGAATCAGCGGACCTGCTCTTCCCCCGGTTCAAAGATGCCCCCACGTCCACCATCGATCAGACATTTGACTGGTGGTATGACGGTATTGAGGGCAACGGTGACGCGGCCGAGGGTAGAGAAAAAGCCATTGATACGGTAGCAACCTATATCCGAATTTTTAAGCCGGAAGTGATTGCGACGCATGATCTTGACGGCGAATATGGACATAACAATCACAAAGCCACAGCGCTTTCCGTAGCAGAGGCCTATGACCGTGCCGCCGATCCGGATTATGTGGATGGGTACGAGCCTTGGCTGGCGAAAAAACTGTACGTTCATCAATCGCAGTCCAATGGTCTCGGAACCGCCGGATATAATTTCATCGGCTGGCTGTTTCACGATTTCTGGGAAGAGATGACGATTGACACAGATGCGGATAATATTGCGGACATGACACCCCGGCAGGTTGCTGACCTGGGACTGGACGAGCATATTTCGCAGGGCCGCCCGGATGTTTCAACCGTGTATCGCACCAATGAGAATTTTAACGGTCATCATTCCGAGTGGTGGGGACTGCTGCGTTCGACCGTAGGCCCGGACCCCGTTGCCGATGATTTTACGATCATGGGTTATGATTATTCGGGCTGGTCTCTGGGCAATTTTATGAGCAACCTTGGAAATGCGAATTGATAACACCAACTGCTGTGGGAGACGATGATGAAACGATTCGTGTCGATACTGATGATTTTTGTTTGTGCATGTGTCACAATGACCGGCAATGCGCAGGCGGAACTGATTATCCATTTTGACATGGAAGACACGGCAAGTCCGCTGGTCGATCAAATCGCGGCAAAATCCGCAGTCGAAACCGGAACCGGGCATGCCTACCAACTGCAGGGAAGTGCGTCAAACGCTGTAGGATTAACCGATAACGGTTCCTGGCAATTGGATACGACCGATTCCAGTGAATTAAATACCCTGACAAACGATTTTACTGTGGCTGTCTGGGTTTATCTGGACAGTTCGATTACGAAGTCAGGAACAAATTCAAACAACCATCGCATTATTGGCGATGACCAGGCATGGGACAGCGATGCGTGGTCATTTGGGATAAGAGATGGCCGCCTGCTTTTTACGAAAAACGGCATTATTGATGCTCTGGGAAGCCAGACGATTGAACAAAACAGATGGCTGCACGTTGCCGCGGTGATTTCCGGCAGCACTGGTATTGAGTTTTATATTGACGGTGCATATTCTGAAACGGTATCCAATACCGCTAATATCAATGCCGGCGATGATGTTTTCGGAATCGGCCGCTCTTACGGCGATGGACAAGCCCAGTGGTTTCCCGGCAGAATTGATGAACTGCGTGTTTATAACACGGTTTTGGATGAAGCCGCGATTGCCGAGCTGGCGTTTTCCAATGTGACGCTGCCGGTCAGCGTAGTTGCTCCCGAAGATGCAGTGAACAATGTTCCGATTGATGCCGAGCCGACACTGGAATGGAACAGCGGCACCGACCCTGAGATATTGCAGCATGTCCTGTACTTCAGCATAGACGAAAATTGGGTCAATACAGCCTTGCCGACGGATTCGGGGACGATTGTCCTTGATGTGGCTTTCGAAACCTATCAACACCCCGAATCATTGGCCTATGACACAACCTACTACTGGCGTGTTGATGAGGCCTCCGGCGATCTCAGTAATCCGAGCAACATTGAAACCGGCCCGGTTTGGCAGTTTACGACCGCCTCTGAGCCGGTACCGCCTTGTGCCGGCTATTTGTACGACGGCGATATCGACGGCGACTGTTTCGTGGATATGAACGACCTGATGCTGCTGGCGGCTGACTGGCTGTTGAGCGGAACTGACCTTGCTGCCGATATCGATAACAGCAATAAGGTCGATTTTTCTGATTTTAGTTATATCGGCCGGGATTGGTTCAGTTATGTCAATGCAAATGGCATCAATCTTCTAATTGTGTCTGCGCATCCTGACGATGAAGGGATTTTTGGTGGCGGCTTGTTACCGTATTATGCCCAGGTTAAAAATATTCAGGTAACTCTGCTGAATATGGTGACGCGAAATGCGAATGGACACGATCCGCTGATGTCCGGCGGCACCAGCCGCATACAGGAACTGCGAAATGCAGTCGATGTTTACGCGGGAATGCCCATTGGCTCCGGAACCGTCAACGGATTGGGTCACTATGTGACGGGAAATATTACCTTCGTGGAAGCCGGTTTGATCGACACTGGTTGCTGCGGCGCTAACCCGAACGACAGTTGGAGTGATGACGGCGATGGCTACGGCTGGGGATTAAGTTCAGGCGTCACGCTGGTTAGCCCCGGTTACGGAAACAAGCTGAGTATGGATGATGGCAGGGCGGCGGCTTCATGGATTATCGCCCGTGAAATACGCCGTTTCCAGCCGGAAGTTGTCGTCACTGTTCACGACTTAGAAGGTGACTACGGCCACTCAAATCATGTGGCTAGTGCCATTGGTTTAATCGAGGCGTATGAGCTTGCTGCTGACGCAGGGACGGATATTGACGGCATTGCACCCTGGCTCGCCCAAAAACTGTATCTGCGGGGCGGCCCTTACGATAACAGAAGCAGTATTAGCTGGGATAACTTTACCAGCGATGGCGGCATCAACGCTCTGTTCCATGGGTATATGGAACAGGAAAGCATCAATGGTCAGAGTCCGCGAACCGTTGCGGATCAAGGCCTGAATCAGCATGTTTCACAGGGTAGTCCCGATGTTTCCACTGTTTTTCGTTCCAATGAAAACTTCAACGGTCATCATTCCGAATGGTGGACGTTGTATCGCTCGACAGTCGGCTCTGATGCGTTGTCAACATTTACCATTGACGGTGATACGACCGGCTCAACCTATACGGATTGGGGATTTGGGGATTTTCTGGAGAATTTGGGGCAATAAAACAGACATGACATTTGAATGTGTGAATTTGCGTTTCTAAGAGGCTAACAACATGAAAAAAATATCAGGCCCGAAGTTTTCAGGGCTGACAGGACTGCTGCTGGGATTAATTATCTGTGTGTATTGTTCCGCCTCAACCGAATGTCTGCATCGTGCGGGGGACTTAAATGATGACTGCCTCATCGATATGACTGACCTGTTGATCATGATCGATCAGTGGCTTGAGGCGGAGTGTACATGGCCCAATTGTGCTGATATTGATGACGTGCTTGGGGTGGACCTGCCGGATTATGCCATCATGGCCGAAAACTGGCTCCAGGCCGGCAGCCCGGTTGTGATCAATGAGTTCATGGCACGCAACGATACCACCTTAACTGATGAAGATGGAGAGTATTCCGATTGGATCGAACTGCACAATCTCTCATCGACACCGGTTGATTTGACGGGGTGGTCATTAACGAATGACTCGGATGGATCTAATACCTGGCAGCTTCCGTCAGTGACGATTCAGCCGGAGCAGTTTCTGGTGATTTTTGCCTCTGGGGAAAACAGGACCGGGGCTAATCTGCACACCGATTTTGAACTGGAAGGACAAGGCGAATATCTCGCGTTGCTTTGGCCCAATGGCTCGGTGGGCTACCAGTTTTCTCCGGAATATCCGCTGCAGGCCGAAGATGTATCCTATGGATTGGTTTATAACAGTACGCTTGACGCTTATGTCGAGGCCTTTTTCATGACGCCAACGCCCGGTGCGGCAAATGGGGTTTCCGAGGTCAATTTGGGCCCGGTCATCACTGAAGCGGTCCATCTGCCGCATGAGCCGTACAGTTTCCAGCATGTGACAGTCTCAGCGCAGATTGATACGAAGGTTTCAGCGATTAATAATGTCACGCTCTTTTACCGCGTCATGTATGGCCCCGAAGAATCAGTGCCAATGACCGATGATGGACTCAATAACGACCTTGTCGCCGGCGACGGCATTTACACCGCCGTCATTCCAGCAGAAACTGCAACTCCCGGCCAGATGCTGCGATATTACATCCAGGCTGCAGACGACTTAGGGTTTGAAAGCAGACTGCCCCTGGGAATCGACCAGAGCGGTGAAGACCAGTCTCCGTTGTACTTGGGCCTTGTTATATCAGATCCCCAGGTCAGTTCAAAAATTCCGATTCTGCATTGGTTTACGGAAAATGAATCCGCTTCCGAAACATACTCCGGAACACGGGCCTCACTGTATTTTAATCAGAAATTTTACGATAATGTGTTTGTGCGAACACGCGGTTCCGCTTCGGCAAGCTGGCCCAAACATAAATTTAAATTCGATTTCTACGGTGATGTCTTCCAATACAGCGAAGATTTTCCGGCAGTTGAAGAGTTTAATCTGCAGTCTTATTACCGGGAAGTACTTAACTCCGCCAACACCTCTTACATGCGAGAGAACATGGCCTATGAGTTTCTGGGCGATGCGGATGTACCGGCCTGTAATACGATCCATCTGCATGTGCGGCGAAACGCCGGCTATTACGGCCTTTTCTCATTCATCGAACAGGTGGACGAGACTTTTCTCAGACGTCACGGCTTCGACCCCGAGGGCGCATTGTACAAATCAATTAATTGCTGTTCGGGTACTCTCAAGCCCCTGTCAATGGGGTCTTACCCGTCTTACTACCGCAAAATAACCGACAAAGAAAACCCTTATGACGATCTCTATGAGTTAACCCACAGTATCAATGTTTCGAATCCCGACCGGTTCAATTATGTGTTTGACTACGTCGATTTGCCGCAGGTCATTAATTACATGACCGCTCAATGTGTTATGACAAACCACGACCGGCTCACAAAGAATTATCATGTGTACCGTGAGCCGGACACGCTGCTGTGGCATTGGATCCCGTGGGATTTGGACCAAAGTTACACAGTCGGCAACTACCTGACACACGAAAACTGGAAACATCCGTTTTACGGCAATCCCAGCCATACCCAGGAATTGTCCGGCGGAGCGCCTAATCCGAACTGGCAGAACCATATTTATACGGTTATTTTCGAAAACTCTCTCACACAGCAAATGTTCTTAAGGCGGCTCCGGTCGTTAATGGATAAATACCTGGTCAATAATTCGGCCTATTTTGCTCAGATGGCACAGGCCTATTACACGAAAATCTTTGAAGAAGCGGAATTGGACAACGCCAAATGGGGTGCCGGCCGGATTATTAACGGCTACAATGAAATTATCGCTGACAATCTGCCGACTCGGCGCAGTCAATTACAGACCGAATACAGCTCTGCAGGATTGAATCTGATTCCGGATTCACAGGCATCGTTGACGGTCAATTTCGGTGATATAGAAGTCAACCCCGCTTCGGGAAATCAGGATGAAGAATATATTGAGTTAATTAATCCCAATCCTATTGCGGCCGATATTTCAGGCTGCAAGATTGCCGGAGCAGTTGACTTTACATTCCAGCCGGGTACGGTGATTCCTGCCCAAACCAGTCTTTATATTGTACCAAGTGTTTCCGCGTTTCGCGAAAGAACCGAAAGTCCAACCGGCGGTCAGGGACTGTTTGTCCAGGGCAATTATTCCGGCCATCTTTCAAGCTGGGGAGAGACACTGTATCTGATGGACACGACCGGCGGCATCATCGACCAAACCAGCTACGCACCGAATCCAAGTGACCAGCAGCGTTATTTGAGAGTCACCGAGCTGATGTACCATCCGCCTTCACCGCCGACACCGGGGATTTATACGGATGAGGATTACGAGTTTATTGAACTCATGAACATTGGCACAGAAACACTTGATCTAAGCGGTGTCAAATCAACCGAAGGGATTGCCTTTGACTTCTCCGGTTCGGGGCAAACACAGGAGCATGTTACGTTAATTGATATTGAAGACACCTGGAAATATGAGCAGTCTGACACCGATTTACCCGCGGAGTGGATAACGTCGGGCTATGATGACAGCAGCTGGCAGCAGGGCGGCAGCTTACTGTACTATGAAAATTCAGCCTTGCCGGCTCCGAAAAACACCCAATTGGATATAGGTGCGTTGACCTGTTATTTCCGAAAGCAATTTTATTTGAATGCCGATCCCGCGGCCGATACCATCACACTGACTGCCAATACCGTGATCGATGACGGGGCGATTTTCTATCTGAACGGCGTTGAAGTATTAAGAATCGGAATGCCGACAGGCACGATCGAGCACTCAAGACTTGCGGATCGGATTGTCGATAATGCGGTGTTTGAAGGTCCGTTTACCATTGACGCCTCGCACTTAAACGCCGGAGCCAATACCCTGGCAGTCGAAGTTCATCAATCCCGAACCACCAGCAGTGATATCGTCATGGGAATGACACTTGAAGCCGATATTTTTCAGGATACCGGTCCCGTACAGACTCTCCTTGAGCCGGATGCCCTGATGCTGTTGGTAAAAAATATTGAAGCCTTCAGCCAACGCTACCCGGCAGCGGTCGATAAGATTGCCGGGCAATATTCCGGCAGCCTCAGCAATGGTGGTGAACGAATTAAGCTGGAAGATTCGACTAACAGCACAGTCCTGGATTTTTCCTACCGCGATGGTTGGTACAGTATTACCGATGGCGGCGGATTTTCACTCGAAATACAGAATCCGCAGGAAACGGATTTGTCTAAATGGGATTCGCTCACCGGCTGGCGTCCGGGCGTCACCTATAACGGAACTCCCGGACAATACCAGCCGCAGAATATCCCTGTTGCCGGTTCGGTTGTGATTAACGAACTTCTTGCCCATTCAGACTTGTATCCAAACGATTGGGTCGAACTACACAATACTACGGCCCAGCCGATTGACATCAGCGGTTGGTTCCTCTCAGACAGTGACAGCGACGTTAGCAGTTTGAAAAAATATGAGATTCCGACACCGACAGTCATTGATCCCCATAGCTATGTTGTCTTTACACAGGATCAACACTTTGGCAATCCCTCTGCAGCAGGTTGTCACAGTCCTTTCGCTTTGAGTGAAAACGGCGAAAAGGTCTTTTTGTCATCCGGTTCCGGCGGCCAACTGACCGGCTATGCAGAACAGCAGGACTTCGATGCATCCCAAGTGGGCGTGTCGATGGGCATCCATCAAACCAGTACTGGAAAAACTGTATTTGTTGCAATGCAATCCCCGACACCCGGAAGTGCAAACAGCCATCCGGCAGTCGGGCCTCTCGTCATCAGTGAGGTTATGTATCACCCAACCGACGGCGGAGCGTATGACAACGATGAATACGAATACATTGAACTGATCAACATCAGCGGTCAGGCGGTGCCGTTATGGCAATACGATGCCCAGGCCGGTGAAAGCGTAAGCTGGAAGTTTACCGATGGCATCGATTTCACCTTCCCGCAAGGGGCTTCCATTCCGGCAGGCGGAAAAGCCTTGGTGGTCAATAATATTTCGGCATTTAATCAGCGGTACGGCATGATTTGGGGTGTTCAGGTCTTTGGGTCCTATGCCAATGATACGAAATTGAGTAATTCCGGTGAAAAAATCGAACTCAGTATGCCCGGCGATATTGATCAGTTCGGGCAGAGAAAGTATATTCAAATTGACACGGTCAAATACAGCGACGGTACTGAGCCCGGCGACCTCTGGCCCAATACCCCGGATGGACACGGCGACACCTTGACACGAGTTAATCTCACAACCTATGGAAACGATGTGAGCAACTGGACATCCGCGGCTCCGTCTCCCGGTTCTTAATCAAAAGATATAAAAGCACAGGACAAAAGGAATTCATGGCAGACAAAGACAATCAGGGACGGTTAGACACAGGAATTCGTCAGAAATCTTCCAGCAGACTGCTCTCACTGGACGCGTTGCGCGGATTTGATATGCTGTGGATTGTGGGGCTGGATCAATTGGTACGGAATTCGGCCAAGACCTATCAATGGCCGCCGCTTCAATGGCTTGCCGGTCAAATGACCCACCCGGCATGGAAAGGATTTACGTTATACGATTTGATCTTTCCACTGTTTCTGTTCATTGTCGGGGTCGCCATCCCATTTTCACTCAACTCACAGCGAAAACGTGCAGTGTCAACGCCAAAGATTTATCTCCGTATCACAATCCGGCTGTTTTTACTGTTGCTGCTGGGAGTCATTTACAATGGCGGTCTAAGTTTTTCTGGCTATGAAAACACCCGTTTCGGCAGCGTGCTCGGCTTTATCGGCGTCGGCTATTTCTTTGCGGCGATCATCGTGATGAACTGCAGCATTCGCGCTCAAATCGCATGGTTTTTGGGGATATTGCTGGGCTACTGGGCCGCGGTCTATTGGATTCCCGTTCCGAATGTCGGGGCTGGTGTCATCACACCCGAAGGCTCTCTTGCCACCTATATTGACCAGATGCTGATGCCCGGCAGATTGCACTCCGGCCCTTATGATCCCCAGGGAATTCTGCCGTGTATTTCCGGTGTCAGTACGGCCCTTGCCGGGGCGATTACCGGCTACTGGCTCCGGCGGGAAAACACCGGCAAATGGATCAAGGCCCTGGGTCTGCTGATTGGCGGACTTGTCTGCGTGGGAATAGGCGTCTTATGGGGCCAATGTTTTCCAATCATCAAAAACCTCTGGTCGGGTTCATTTGTCCTCCTGACCGCGGGTTTGAGCTTGCTGTTACTGACCCTGTTTTATACGGTTATTGATTGCATTGGCTTGAAAAAATGGGCCATTATCTTTATCGTCGTCGGCGTCAATCCCATTACCATCTATATGGCCAATCGGATCATTCATTTCGGTCATACCGCCAATTTCATGTTCAGCGGCTTGATTCAAAAAGTTCCACAGCAGCACCACTCAACCCTGTACTGGGTTTCCGTATTGCTGGCCGAATGGCTGTTCCTGTACTTCCTCTATCGCAAAAAAATCTTTTTTAAAGTTTAGACGGTGTAAATGGCAACAGCAGTCATTGGTTTGTCAAAGCTGCCATTTCGATAACATTATTTTAGAAAAGTGAGCATGAATACGACTCAAAAGATGTTGACAATTTTTAAACAGATTGCATCGAGCCTGGCGATTGCGGCACTGGTCTTAATTTTTATATGGGCGTTGAAAGAGTTTGGCGAGGTTCGTTATCGTCTGGTTAATAAAGCGAAAATCAAACAGTCGCAAGAGCAACTCGAAGCTCTTTGTAAGGCCATTGAAGAATATAAAGAACAAAACGGCAGCTTCCCGCCCGAAAACAAACATCGTTTAGCCGAATTCATCGCACCTGTCAAAGGAGTGGACATTGTTGTACGCCAGGATCAATTTGTCGACCCGTGGGGCAGAAATTATTATTATCACTTGTCCTCAAGGTTAGGTCTGGGATCCTATCCGGACCGAGAAAGCCAGGGGCAGCCGTTTTATCTGTGGTCCTATGGCCCGGACGGCAGAGACGATGATTGGGGAAAAGATACATCACAGCCGGCCAACAGGGACAATATTACAAACTGGAACACCCAAACTGACAAAGCAAATTAGTATTGAGTGACGTCTGTTTCTGCCGGCGATTAGTCGCCCCAGTGACGAGTCAGTTCCGCAAAATCCAACAGATTAACGAGATTGTCCCGTTTTTCCGGCGCGATGTCAGCGGACGGCTGGCCTGGTGTATCCAGCCACTGCCCCATCAGAATGGTCAAGTCTTCAAAATCCACATGACCGTTACCGGTAATATCTCCGGGAGATGCGATTTCTGACCAGCTTGCTGCCAGCAAAGAAAAATCCGCGCCATTGACACTGCCGTCCCGATTCAGATCGGATCGATAATTGTATGTTGTATTCTGCTCCAGCCACTCTTTTTGGAATTGGATCAAATCTGCCGTATCGACTTTTCCATCCTCGGTAATGTCCGGACCGTACATGATGGACTTGATCCATCCGGAGAAAGGCTGCGTTTGCAGAAAAATATTCAGCGTGCCGTAGTCTTTGTCCAGATCGGTCGGGTCGCGAAAATAGCCATATCCGTAGTCGGAAACTCTCAGCCCGATAGCGGCCAGTACCCATTGCCCGTCAACGAAGTGAAACATGCCGCAGCCGGAGTCATAGCTGGCCAGAGCACATTCATAAGCGGTGCCTTCCGGATCCTGATGATGGTCGAAGTGGGTATAGATATTCGATTTGGAATGCCCGGAGATTTTAGAAGTTCCCCACCGAAGTTTGCCATGGTTGGACGACCATGCGTAACCGACAACAATATTGGGGTCGGCGGATGAATGGATATGGCTGCCCCGCGACTTGCCCCAGCCGTTAATGACGGTTACGATGTTTTCGTTGCTTAAATTCAGGCCTGCTTCCGGAATATGAATGAATTCGTCAAAGTCTGCATCCGCGATTTCGATTAAACGAATATCTGAAACGGGATGCGTGAAAATTTTCTCTGGATGGTAGTTATCTCCATCAACCGTGATTGTTGTCGAAAGACTAATCGGGATATGAGCGGCAGTGAGAATGTGCTGCGGGCCAATAACAGTGCCGGAACAAACACCAATACGAGCGGCAACCGCGTCAGAAGGGCGGTCTTGCCAATTCTCATCCGGTTCGCCATCCGGATGCAGTACGAGCGAAAAAGCAGCCCCGGTCAAAAGATAAAATGACATCAGGATTGCAATATGTCTCATACCGTTCCATTCAACTCGTTACCATTTACCTTTACTGCAGCAATTCAAGCCGGTTGGCGAATAGTCACTGGACATTGAGTCTTTTTCTGACAATCGGCCAATGTGTTGATTGCAATGCTGCCAAGTGTTTACAGAGACTGTGTGCGATGCAATATGCGGGGTTAACCCTCTCTCGTCTCCCTTCTCCCATCTCCTTGTCACACATTAATGTACGGCCAATGTGTGACTGTCCAATGATTATATCGTTAGTCCGCTGTCCGATTCAATAGGGAAATTTTGAATTTTCAGAATCTTTTTCAAGAAAATCAAGCGGTTTCGATGAATCATGTTATTAAAAATCGATAACAGTGAAATATTCCGAATTACTGATGCTTAACGCTCTTACAGCAATAATGCTGTTTAAAATTCATTATTCAGGTGGTTGTTCTGTTTCAAGTTTGAAGATATTGATAAGTTGATTATTCAGATTTGAAGCATCCGGCAGTCCGTTTGAGATATTCAGCCACAGCCCCTGTACGTTATTTCTAAACAGAAACAGTGACAGCGTGCCGAGGTGTTCATATGGGCTTTGAGTGTAGTGCGAAGGCATGTTTGCGCCTTGGTTTCCTAACAGGAAATTGTGAAAGACATCAAAATCATCAAGACTGCATTGACCTAATGAGAAAACACCATCTGCAGTAATCTTCCAAATGGCATATTGCTGCACGAGCTTCCGTTGCCCCTCAACTTTGATTTTGTCAGCACGGTCAATGTGTAACACGGCCAGTTCATCAAGCCGACTGGTCCAGTGGAAAGCGGGGGATTTAAGTTTTTCAATCGCGTCAACCTGGTCTTTCAGCAGTTTGGCCCGCTCATAGTACATCGATTGGGCCGCCGACTGCATCTGCTGTTTTCGCTCGGCCAGTACCGTATCAATTTCACCGCCTGCTGTTGTGATAGCATCTGTCACAAACTGGCAATAGGTTTCTGTTTTTAACTGACCGACACACGGACCAGGGCAGGACTGCATTTGCAGGTAAGGGCAGCTTGGTTCATTACCGCTGCCGAGTAGTGATGGGTTTCGGCATAATCCGAAAACCGTATTCAGTGTGTCACAGAAAAGTCCGGCGGATTTTCTGTTTGGAAATAATCCAAAAACTTTGCGGTGGATGTTTGTTTCGGGACTTGTGGAGACAAAGAAATACGGCAAAGGCAAGCTCATATCAATGACAGAAAATGACGGACGTGGTAGTTGAATCCAGTCGGATGCGTTGTCCGGAAAAACCGCATGTGCCAGTCGCAGATAGGTCATTTGCGACTGGAAATTGTTATAGCAGCAGGTGTAATCAATACGCTCGGTTAATTCGGAAATGTCCGTTTTGCGGCTTGGAACATTGCTTTCTTCTTCGGTGTCGATCAGCTTTGCCTGGGCCGTTCGGCGAATGCTGGCGGCTTGTAATAGCTGAATCGGCTGGCCGTCACGGTTGACAAAAAGTAAAACACCCTTACAGGCCGGAAGGCCCGAAAGGGTGTCTTTTGTCCATTCTTCAGAGTTAATGCACAAAGAGGCTTCAAAAAGCTCTTCGCTGTTGGTTGCCATTAAACCCTCATGCCGCTGATAACGGTGTTGAAAACAATTTTACCATCGACAACGCCCTGAACCGAGGCGGAAAACTGACGGCTGCGAACCTTGTCAATATGCCCCATCAGGTACAGACGCGAACCGGGCAGGACCGTCCCACGGAACTTGGTGTTACCGATTCCGGAAAATCCGATAAAGCCTTCCAGACCGTAAATTTTCTTCATGAAGAAGCTGCACAATTGGGCGGCCGCTTCCACCATAATCACGCCCGGCATAATCGGCCGGCCCGGAATATGCCCGCGGATCCAGAACTCATTGTCGGTGACATCTTTGTAGCCGAGACACTTCATTTCATCCAGACTGTGCCAGACAATAGCGTCCAGTTGCTGCATTTCAAACGATTGCGGATTGACTTCCAGAATCGCCTTTTGGTCAAACGCGACATGGTCCAAATCCAACTTCTCTAAATCAATAATAAAATCTGCGGGCATCGAATCCTCTGCTTACTAAAAATTGCCATGATACTCAGACAACAGATACAGAATCGGCCCCTCACAGGAGCGGCCGATTTGTTGTCTTCAAAATTAAGTCGTCACTCAAAAAGAGTGATTAGTCTTCAGCGCGAAGTTCCAGCACTTTGTTGCGCACACTCTGTGCGGCCTGCTTGATCGTCTGCATCTGCTTACGAACGCGTGTGCCGGCTGCCTTGTTTCCGCCTTCCGCCTTGTTAATATCGGTTTCAATTTCTGCGACCAGTTGTTTCAGTTCTTCGTATTCCTGCATCTCTAAGATACCTCCTAAGGTAAACAAAAATAATGTTTTTTTACAGTCGGCCTTGTTTCAGCCGGCTTACAGATTCAATTTAACATCAGCATTAACCAAACAACCTTTTCGTCAATGCTGCAATACGCTGTCCTCGCCGGGTGCATTGATTAAGAACCCGTTCATCGGGCTTGCCGATGGAAACCGGGCCATAGTGGTCACCCTGCGGGTCACCCTGTATAACCATACCATGAATCAGCATCATATTGTTGATTTCACAGATGGTCGTTTCGTTGCCGCCGCCGGTATTGGCAGAACTGCTAAATGCGGCACCAACTTTGCCGTCGAGTTTCCCGTGTTTACTGACGGACTCGTCGAATAGCTTGGCGATTGGAGCAGAAGCCCGGCCGTAATAAGTGGGAGAACCGACGACAATCGCGTCAACGTCAAGCAATTCGGCCACTTTGACATCTTCGACGCTTTTGCATTTGGTCGGAAGGCCGGCTTTTTCCATGGCCTCGGCGATCGTCTGTGCCATGGCTTTGGTATTGCCGCTTCTGGAATAGTAAATCACCAGTCCTTTGGCCACGTTAGTTCCCTTTCGTCGTAGGTTTCTGCTTCAATGGTTCTATATTCTTACTGAAATGAGCGGGGGTTTCAATAGTAAAAACGGCCTTTTTCAAGTTTTTATTGATTTTCGTGCCCAAAAAGCGGATATCGTTCACATCGTCCTGAGTTTTGTAGGCTTTGATGCGAGACGGCAAAAAAGTGCTGCTGTCGATCCAGAAGTCTATTTTTTTGTACTCATCGCTGAATTTCGAGTCTTTTTTGACCGTTAACAGCAGTTGAATCGGCGAATTTGGGTCGTCAGAGGCGTTTTCAACTAATTTGATATCAAAATCCTTTTGCAGGGTTTCCACGCCGGAAAAGCCGATCAGCGGAAACTGGCGGTTGATCAGCTCAAAAACACCAACCGGTTTATCTGTGGGGGCTTGCTGGTACTCATCGATTTGTTTGAGCTTATAATCGACTTTTGTGAACCAGACACCGTCAAATTTGTAGTCTTCGACGCGTTTTTCTTCGTCAAAATCGTCCTGTTTGAGCGTTTCAAAGCGAATTCGCAACAGAGACGGTTTGCCTTTCTGGTAATAGAGCTTGCCGGTTCGCAGGGTTCTGGAGTCGATCAAGTCCGGATCCTGGATGAATAAATAAGAAATATCAGATTCACAGGTTTTGAGTTTTTCAGTGGCTTTTTTGATGTTTTCAAAGATTGTGGCCAGTTTATCGTCTTTAGGACAGGTCTCCGGGGTTGCCTTTGTGCCGGCGTCTTCTTTTTCCTTGGGCGGGCAGCATCCGGCGGCCAAAACACTACTCTGGCTGAAAAAAACACACAGGATGGCTGTGATTAGAATATAATTGCGTTTCATGATGACTCCTTTATTGAATCCGTTTCAATTTCCTGAATAATATCAAAGATCTCGTTCAAATGGCCAATGGCATAGTCGGCAAAGGATGCGAACTCATCGGCTTTCGGGTGCGTTTTCAGCAGTACCGCAATCGCCCCGGCATCAGTCGCCGCCAGCAAGTCATGCAGAAAATCGCCCACCACAAGTGTATTTCCCGGCGAAACGCCAAAAGTGTCACACAATTTCTTAACACCAAAGCCGTCCGGTTTGGCCGGCCCGCTGTGACGGTCCAGCATCGCGTCAAATTCCAGTCCGTGCGTTTCAGCCACCAGACGCGCGTTTTCCATCGTATTTCGCGTTAACAGCCCAATCGGAAGCTCCATCGCTTTCAGCTTTGCCATAACTTCGCCCGCTCCATCATTTAGACGTGAGTTTTGGGCGGCATATTGCTCATGATTGAAAAGAATTTGATGTGCCTGCTGCTGCCGTTCGGGCGTCATCTTGGCGATTTCCCCCAAAATGTCTGCTTTAGGGCATGTAATTCCCATTTCCGCACGAATTTGGGCAAAATCCAGCAGCGGTTCGGTTAATGTACCGTCCAAATCAAATATCACCGCTTCAATGCTCATGTGTCCAGATCCGCTCCTTTTCGCAGCAGCTCCACCAAATATTGGGCTGCCTTGTTGAGCTGGCGGTCCTTACGGACAATGATGCCGGTGGGGCGGAAAAAGCGTTCATTCGTAAAAGAAACCGCTTTCAGGCTGCCGCTGGCCAGTTCCGTCTGCACACTGGAAACCGGCAGGATACTGATGCCGGAGTTGATTTCGATGGCCCGCTTGATGGTTTCGATGTTGTCAAACTCCATGGCAACATGCACTGCCACACCAAATCGTTTCAAAATATTGTCAATATGCTGGCGGGTCGGGACATTTTCCGCAAAGGCAATAAAACGCTCGCCTTGCAGATGATGGATGTCGATTTCTTCGGAAAGACTGAACGGGTGGTCCGGTGAACACACCATTGCTAATGTCTCATTTTCAAAGTCATAAACGACGATATTGCGCTCACGTTTCGGCATGGCGATAACGCCGATATCGACACTGCCTTTCAGCAGACGGGCATAAATCTCCTTGGCATCGAGGTATTCAATGCACAGGTTGACTTCCGGGTAAATCGACATAAACCGTTTAACATAGGACTGCAGCGTGTGCATCCCGATGCTGAAAATCGACGCTAAACTGATTTTACAGCTTGTTTTAGAAAGGGCTGCCAACTCATTCTGGAGTTGGTGGTACCGTTCAAGCATCTCCTTACAGGCCCGGTAAAAGGTCTGACCAGCGTCGGTCAGTTCCAGTGGCCGCTTTTTGCGGTTAATCAACTGGACCTTGTGAGCCGTTTCCAATTGGGCCAATTGCTGGGACACTGCCGATTGGCTGATGCCGTGCAGGTCTGCAGTGCGGGAAAAGTTCTTCAATTCCACCAAATCACAGAAAATCTTGGCGCTGTCCAGGTTCATAGGCATTTCCCTTATAAGCAATACTGATATTTACTATCGCGATTTATTATTGGCATTTAGTTTAATTGAACTTTATTATAAGCAAGATTGATAGGAAGTAAAAGTTTCTTTTGGAGAATTGACGCAGGGAAAGGCGATAAATAATCTCGAAATTTTGCTTTCCCTTGTCTTAAATCACCTCATCAGTCACCGTGCCGGAGTTTGAACGCCCGAAGAACCGTTTAGATGTTCGGTAGAAGACACCAAAAACATTATTACAATTTTAGGAGAGATGTCATGTTAAGTTGGACCAAAAACAATGATGCGCTCGGGACCGTCAACAGGGGTGTTCCCTGTGAATCCGGCCTGTGTACGCTGTGCCTGTCGGGTTGTAAGGGCAAATGCGAGACCTGGATGTCTTCGCTCGTCGGTCGTAAACTGCTGTACCCGCGTGAATTTGGAAGCTGCACCTCCGGTTCATCAAATGTTACCAGCGTAGGCGTTGGCTACCACGCAATGCGAATCCAGGGCTATGCGTATGGTTCCAAGGGACTGGATGCGGGCCTGACCAAAGACCCGGATGACTGCGTATTTCCGAATGTGAACATCGAAACCTCGTTCGGTAACGAAATGAGCACCAAGTGCCGCGTTCCGATGATGACCGGTGCTTTGGGTTCGACTTTCATTGCCGCCAAGTACTGGGATTCGTTTGCGATTGGTTCCGCTCTCTGTGGTATCCCCATTGTGTGTGGCGAAAATGTTGTCGGTGTTGACCGCATGAGTAAGCTCGATAAGGACGGCATCAAGTCGTCGCCGGAGATGGACCGCCGTGTCGGCACGTTCCTGCGTTACTATGACGGCTACGGTGCGATCATCGTACAGATGAACGTCGAAGATACCCGCAATGGTGTCGCTGAGTACCTGATCGACCGTTTCGGTGACAAGGTGATTATCGAGTTGAAATGGGGTCAGGGTGCCAAGGATATCGGCGGCGAAATCCAGGTGAAGGATATCGAATACGCCAAGTTCCTCAAAGATCGCGGCTATGTCGTGGACCCGAATCCGTATGATCCGATTGCACAGGAATCCTACGCTGATGGCAGCCTGAAAGCCTTTGCCCGTCACAGTCGTCTGGGTGGAACTGACATTGACACGGTTGACGGCGTTCGTGAAGCGTTCATGGGCGAAGTTGCTCGCCTGCGTAAGCTCGGTTTCAAACGCATTACCCTCAAGACCGGTGCCTACGGCATGGAAGCACTGGCGATGGCTATTCGTTTTGCCGCCGATGCCAAACTGGACCTGCTGACTATCGACGGTTCCGGCGGCGGTACCGGTATGAGCCCGTGGAACATGATGGAACACTGGGGTGTTCCGTCGCTGTCTCTGCATGCCAAGACCTATGAATACTGCAAGATGCTGGAAGCCAAGGGCATTAAGGTTCCGGATATCTCACTGGCCGGCGGTTTTGCTCGCGAAGACCATATCTTCAAGGCAATGGCTCTGTGTGCACCTTACACCAAGCTGGTCTGCATGGGTCGCGCTCCGATGATTCCGGGTTACCTCGGCAGCAACATCGAAGGTGTCTTCCATCCGGAACGCCGCGAACAGCTCAACGGCAACTGGGATGAACTGCCCGCAACTGTGAAAGCACAGGGTAAGACGCCGGAAGAAATCTTTGCTGGTTGGGAAATCGTCAAGGACAAGGTCGGTGCCGACGAAATGAAGCACATTCCGTACGGTGCGATTGCCATGGTTGGCTATGCCGATAAGCTCTCCTGTGGCCTGCAGCAGTTCATGGCCGGTGCCCGTAAGTTTAACCTGTCGGAGGTTACGCGTGACGACCTGATGGCCGCCAATCGTGAAACCGCAGAAGAAACCGGCATCGCTTACATGACCGATTCGCTGGACGAAAGCGCCAAAGCCATCATCAACGGCTAAAATTTGGCATTGAAGTAGAAAACAAGGCTCTTCTCTTTAACAGGGAAGGGCCTTTTTTGTTGTATTTGCCTGCCAAATCCGTACAATGCGTTCTATCATGGAAAAACAGGCCAATCTCAATAAAATACTGAAACAGCACCTGGAACTGGAGGCGTTTTTTGCCGGTGACTTTACGGTCAAGGGGAAGATCGAACCCATTGCCGCCGCTGTGACTGAACCCACGACTCAGCAGGAGCCGGCAGATATGAACACACTGGACGCCATCGCCAAAAAGGTCAAAGGCTGTAAGAAATGCGAAATCGGGACCACCCGCACAAATGCCGTCCCTGGCCAGGGTAATCCCAAGGCACGCCTGATGTTTGTGGGCGAAGCGCCCGGTGCTGACGAGGACCAGAAAGGACTGGCGTTTGTCGGCAGGGCGGGCAAGCTGTTGACGCAGATTATCGAGGCGATGGGCCTGACCCGAGACGAGGTCTTCATCGGCAATATTCTCAAATGTCGCCCTCCGGGAAACCGCGATCCCAAGCCGGATGAAATCGCCAATTGCTGGCCGTATTTAAAAAAACAGCTTGAAATCATGCAGCCGGAAATTATCGTTGCCCTTGGCGCCCACGCCGCGCGCACACTGCTGGACACCAAGCAGCCCATCGGCAAACTCCGCGGTTATTTCCACGAATACCACTACTCTGACGAAGTCCCCCCGGCCAAACTTATGCCGACCTACCACCCGGCCTACCTGCTGCGAAACTACTCCACGGACAACCGACGTCGTGTCTGGGAAGACATGCAGAAAGTCCTGAAAGAACTCGGCCTTCCTATTCCGAAAAAGAAATAATTACAATGAGGAGAATACCGTGAATAATATACGGATAGCAGTGACAGCACTGGTTTGTATGTCAGCGATAGCGATTGCCTCAGATATGACCAAAGAAGAAAATTCAGATTCCGATAGCGTCAATGATATTAATATCACCGCATATGGCGTGCAGCCTGACAGCCATCGCAATGCGACACCGGCCTTTATTAAGGCGATTGAAAACGCAAAACCCGGATCTGTTATCCGGTTCCCGAAGGGCCGCTATGACTTCTGGCCTGCAGACGCCAAAAAAATGCAGCTGTATGTTTCCAACAACTCCGATGTCAATCCCAAGCGGGTGATTGGCCCGATTCTCAATAAGAAGAATCTGACCATTGACGGTCAGGGGTCGGCATTCATCTACCATGACCAAGTAATGCCGTTTGAGATACAGGATTCTGAAAATATAACGCTGCGCAACTTTTCCGTTGACTGGGCGCGTCCGATTACATCACAAGGCAAGATTGTTGCGATTACGGATGCATACTTCGATATGCAGTTCCTGCCGGATAGCTGGTATGAAATCCGAAACGAACGGATTGTCTTCTACGGTGAAGGCTGGGCTGGTACCGGGTGGGGCGGCGGACAGCCGCATGACGATACCACCGGGCGGATTAAATATCAGAGTACCGGCAATCTTGGCTGGAAGGGCAACCTGAACAAACTCAAGGCAGAAGATCAGGGAAACCGAACGGTTCGCTTCTATCATAAAATGCCGTCGAATTACAAGGTGGGCGATGTTATTAACTTCCGTGCCGAAGACCGCAACAACGTCGGTATCCACATCTACCGCAGTAAAGACACGCTCGTGGAAAATGTCGATATGCACTATGCCTGTGCGATGGGCGTGGTCGGCCAGCGTGCGGAAAACATCACACTACGCAAGTTACGGATTCTTAAACCCGAAGGCAGCGGTCGCCGTTTTACGGTCTTTGCCGATGCAACGCATTTTTCCGGCTGCAAAGGGCGGATCATCGTGGAAGACAGCTATTTTGAACACATGCACGATGACGCCATCAACGTTCACGGAACCTATGTTCAGATCGTCGAGAAAATCGACCCGCGAACCCTCAAAGTCAAATACATGCACGGTCAGAGCAAAACCATGGACCTGGCCGCCGAAGGCGATGTCTGCTGGCTGATTGACAATGAGACAATGCTGCCGTACAAGGAGATTACGGTGGAATCCTTCAGGATTCTTGACGACTGGCATGCTCACGTCAAATTTAAGGAAGATTGGCCCGAACGGGTGAAAGTCAAGGATGGCCTGGAAAATCTCACCTGGACGCCGGAAGTGATTTTCCGTCGCAACAAAATCGTCCATAACCGGGCGCGCGGCATGCTCTTTAATTCAGCCAGACGAACGCTGGTTGAGGACAATTATGTTCAGACCGCAGGCAGTGCGATCCTGGTCGCCGGTGACTGTAATTACTGGTTTGAGTCCGGTCCGGTCGGTGTTTACGGTCCTGTCATCATCCGCAACAACACGTTCGACAACTGCCTGACAAACCTCTACCAGTTCACCCATGCTCAGATCTCCGTCGATCCGGTTATTCCTAAGCTGATCGCCGGCGGAACATGTTATCACAAGGATATTCTCATTGAAAACAACATCTTTAAGGTGTTTGATGCGCCGATTCTCTTTGCACGTTCAGTTGACGGAATCACATTTAAAGATAACACTATTGAACGAACGCACGATTTCCAGCCGTATCATTACAATCCCCATATGTTTAAATTTGAAGGATGTAAAAAGGTTGATATCAGGAACAACCAACTGAAAGGCGACGTCCTCGGCAGAGATATCAAGTTGCTAAAGATGGATAAATCCCAAGTCAAAGAAGACATCGGCCTCAAGTATGTGCCATAGGGCTAAAGATAAATGCTGGCTTATCTAAAATAATTTATCGACAAGATAACGGGCGCTGTAGATAAGGTCGATGATGATTGAGGCGGTCAGGATGACCCATTTGACTGGTTTCCAGCGTAGGTTGGCATGAGCGAAAAACAGCATAATCCACAACGCTGCGGCTGTTAAGGCGTACATCACAGCCGTGTGTTGCAGTACCGGCCCGACAATCATCCGCTTATAGGCTAAGCCGCCGAAAAACGCCGCTAATACTGATGCGATAATCGCGCAGGTCAATACCCATTTGCTGTCCGCCTTGCCGGCCCAGAAGATTGATTGAAATCCCAAGCCTGCCAGAATCGACAAAAACAAAATCGGGATCGCCGCCCAGACAATTGGCGGCGTCGCCAGCACCGGCTCACAAAAGCACAGAATCATCGCCGCCGCCACCGGCAGCAGCACGCTGATTCGCTGAATTTTCACCAGCACACAAGCCCCCATGACCGCCAGAACCAATGAAGCGTGATAGACGCCAAACGTCAGGTTGCCGCCTTTTTGAAACAGCGGAAATACCACGTCCAGAAAATGATTGCCTGTCAGCGTTGTCCCGACCGGCATGAGAAAATGTGGCCCGACCCATTTCTGCGCAGCGCACCAGAACATTCCGGTGACCCCCGCGAACGGCAGCAGAACAAACAAACATCGCACACAAAATCGAAACGCGTCCGGTGATTTTTTTTTGTGCCAGAATACCGATGGCAAAAAAAGCCACGGAATGATGACAAAACTCAACCCTGCAACCGGCTGGTTAAAAGTTGCGTAACTTAGTGCAAACGGCGAAAAACCGTAAATCGCGCCGGCCAATACCGACGGTGTCCAGTTATTAACCCAGCGTTTGCTTAGGAAATAAGCCCCCCAAGCCGCGACAACGGGATTGATGAGAAACAACAGGCCGCGTCCACCAATTTGATTGAGATAGGGCCAATGCAGATAAGCCGAAAAGACCAGATACAACAGCAGCGCGGAAATATACATTTCCGGTTTTCCCGCCAATAACGACCGTTTCGTCGCAGGGCCTTCCATCCGTGTGCCTCCTTAAAACGTACTTCAAATCGACAAAGAATCCGTTTCCTCGTCATCCCGATTGCCTCGTGCTTATCACAAATGCCGCCTTGTCATTCCGAACGCAGCCGAGAAATCTATTTAAACAGCTATCGCCGAAGGCGATTCCTTAATTTTGCATTTTAAAATTTGATCTTTACATTATTTTAATAAGACTTTGCCGGTTCCGCCGGTAATCGTACCAATCTTATAAACCTGCTCGCCATACTTGGTCAGTTTCTCGGTAATCGCATCCGCAAAGTCCGGTGCCACCACCAGCACATAGCCGATTCCCATATTAAAGACGCGGTACATTTCCTCGTCTTCTACCGGCCCGCTCTTTTGCAGGTAGTCAAAGATTTTCGGCACCGGCCAGGCCTTTGTTTTCAGTACAGCATTGCAATCTGTCGGCAGCACACGCGGGATATTGCCCACCAGCCCGCCGCCGGTGATATGCGCCATCGCGTGGACGACTTTTTTAACTGTATAGCCGCGAAGCAGTTTAACGACAGGCTTGACATAAATCCGTGTCGGTTCCAGCAGGGCCTCGCCCAAGAGTTGTCCGTCCAGTTCATCAATCGCATCGGTAACTTTAAGCTTGTTCTTTTTAAAGCAGATATTACGAACCAGCGAAAAACCGTTGCTGTGAATGCCGTGTGACCCCAAACCTAAAATCACATCGCCTTTCTGAACACCGCTGCCGGTGATGATCCGGTCGCGTTCAACCACTCCGACGGCAAAGCCGGCCATGTCGTATTCATCTTTTCCGTACAGGTCCGGCATCTCGGCGGTTTCGCCGCCGATCAGCGCACAATCGGCCATCCGACAACCCGCTGCGACGCTTTCGACCATCTGGGCGATTTGCTGTGGCTCCAGCTTGTTGACCGCCAGGTAATCCAGAAAGAACAGCGGCTCAGCGCCCTGGACGATCATGTCATTCACGCTCATTGCAACCAGGTCAATTCCGACGGTGTCATATCGCCCCATCTGCTGGGCGATAATGATTTTGGTGCCGACGCCGTCTGTGCAGGCAACCAGCACGGGATGTTTGTAGTTACGCTTAAACAGTTTCTCGTCATAGTCCAGTCGGAACAGACCGGCGAAACCGTTTTCCAGCCCAATGACCCGCGGCCCGTGTGTGGAGGCGACCGAGCGGCTGATGCGTTCGACCATTTGATCGTTAGCGTCGATGCTGACGCCGGATTCTTCGTAGCTGAGGTATTTTTCTTTACTCATTTATAGCTCTTGATTATCGAACAATTGCATTTGATGGCGTTCCATCGAGAATTTGTTAACCATTTTGCAGACGGGGATTTTATAGTCGCCGCTCCAGCAGGCCGTACAATAATGATCGGCCGGCAATGACGCACAGCTCAGCAGGCCTTCCAGCGAAATATAGCCGATACTGTCAACGTCGAGGAATTTGCGAATCTCTTCCAGCGAATCAAGCTGATTGGCCAGTAGTTCCTCACACGTCGGGAAGTCCACTCCGTAGAAGCAGGGGTGCTTAATCGGCGGACAGGCCACACGCATGTGAATTTCCTTGGCCCCGGCTTCCCGCAGCGAATTGATCTTGCCCTTGGTTGTGGTGCCGCGGACAACGGAGTCATCGACGACAATAATACGCTTGTCTTTAACGGCGTCTTTAACGACCGTCAGTTTCATTTTGACCGCCATGTCCCGCATCTCCTGCGAGGGCGACAAAAACGTCCGGCCGATATAGTGACTGCGAACAAAACCCATATCAAACGGAATGCCGCTTTCGCGGGCATAGCCCACCGCCGCACAGGTACCCGAGTCCGGCACGGGAATCACGATGTCGGCGTCCACCGGATGTTCCTTGGCCAGTTGGTGGCCGCTGCGAACCCGGAAGTTGTGAACACTTTCGCCAAAGATGATACTGCTTTGCTTGGAAAAATAAACATGCTCAAAAATACAGTGACCCGGTGTAATCGTACCTGGCTTGACAAAATACCGGCTGCTGACGCCGCTGTCATCAATGGTGATAATTTCACCCGGCTCAACTTCGCGAATGTACTCGGCGCCGATGGCGTCCAACGCACAGGTTTCACTGGCCACGCAGTAACAGCCCGCCTCGGTCCGGCCCAAACACAGCGGGCGAATGCCAAACGGGTCGCGTGCCGCTTCCAGTCGATCCTGGAATAATAAGACCAGCGAATAAGCACCTTGCAGGTGGTTCAGTACATGACCCAGTGGGTCGGGCTTAATCACATGCGACGGCTTGGCCATCAGGTGAGCGATAATCTCGGTGTCGTTAGAAGTTTTGAAGATATGCCCGTAGGCTTCGTATTCGTCCCGCAGCAGCGAGGCGTTAATCAGGTTTCCGTTATGAGCGATGGCGACCTGGCCCTGCGAAAATTCACTTAAAAAAGGTTGGGCATTTGTCGGGTTGCTCGACCCCGTTGTCGAATAGCGGACATGGCCAATTGCCATGGGGTTGCGCAGACGTTCCAAAACGCCGCGGCCGGCGCGGAACACCCGGCTGACCTGTCCCATCCCCGTAAAACAGTGGATGAGTTCCCCGTTGCTGGACGCAATACCCGCTGATTCCTGCCCACGGTGCTGAAGGCTGTGCAGGGCGAAATATGTCCGCTGTACGGCCTCCGGATCGCCATAAATACCGAAAATGCCGCACTCTTCTTTTTTATCTGTCATCGAATCCTCGTAAATTGTGTTGTGATAGACCCTTAAGCCGATAGTCTATCCGAAGGGCCTTTTTCAGTCAATGTCTTTTTGCGAATCGGGGGGATTTGGCAAAACATTCAAATCGGCGTCTTTACAGGTCTGGTTTATGTGTTATAATACGACCGTTTCCAAGTCAAAGAGAATATCCAGAAATAATCAATAGCCAATTATCAATAATCAATCAAAAAGGGTGTATTGTGTCAACAGAATCCATCAGCGGAATCCTCAAGCGAGTCAATAAAAATCAGTTTGCCGTTCGTCAATCCCAGCATTCATATCGCCCCGGTCGCATCGAAATCATGGTTGCCGGTCCATTAACGCGAAAATGGCCGCTGGTCGAAGGGGCCGCTGTCATCGGCAGCGCCGAACGGGTCAAGGGCAAACTCATGCTGACGGCGATTGATACACTCGGCGGTTTGCCCCCGGCCGCGTTCGCCGACCGGCCGCGTTTTGTCGATCTGGTAGCCGTCGATCCACATGAGCGGTTCGATCTGGGCGCTTGCGGTACCGATAGTATGCGCATGATCGACCTGATCGCTCCCATCGGAAAAGGGACCCGGCAGTTAATTGTTTCACCGCCAAAGGCGGGAAAAACCGTTCTGCTGGAACAAATTGTCGAAGCCGTTGAGCACTGCGCCCCGAATACCCGCACGATTGTGCTTTTGGTCGATGAACGTCCGGAAGAGGTAACGCTCTTTCGCCGGGCCGTCAGCACCGCCGAGGTGGTTGCCAGCACGATTGACAACAAGACGGCCGAACATATCGAACTGGCCAAACTCATGTTGGCTCACGTCCAGACAGAACTGGAATGCGGCAAAGATGTCGTACTCGTCATTGACAGCTTGACTCGACTGGCACGCGCGTTTAATACACAGGGCGGACGCGGCAGACATCGCGGCCATACCATGAGCGGCGGCCTGGAAGCAGGCGTACTCGAAATTCCCCGCCGGCTGTTCGGCCTGGCACGCAACATCGAAAACGGCGGCTCACTGACGATTATCGCCACCTGTTTGATTGACACAGGCTCGCGGATGGACCAGTTGATTTTCGAAGAGTTCAAAGGCACCGGCAACAGCGAAGTCGTACTGGACCGATCACTGGCCGAGGCCCGCATTTTCCCGGCCATCGATATCCCCGCCAGCGGTACCCGAAAGGAAGCCCGGCTCTATACCGATGAGCAAATGAAGGGGCTGATCACACTGCGAAAAGTATTAAGCAGCTACCGCACCCGTGAAGCCACCGAAGCGATGGCTAAACTTCTGCAAAGATTTCCCGACAATGACCAATTCCTCAAAAGCATGAGCCGGTAATAGGCAGTGGCCAGTAGGCAGAAGGCAGTAAATATTTTCCCTTACTGCCCACTGCCTAATCTCTACTGCCTCGTAAGTTTGTTTATCATGCTCGACAGCATTTTAGCAATCTCTGTTGCTTCAGCGTTGAGTTTTTCAAATTCTTCAGATTTGATATAGTTGAGATTAACCGCAATTTCTGCCTGTGTTTGAAGTTCATAGATCGAACCACTGGCAATACGTAAGAAACGGACGTAATCAACCGTCGAATGACGACCGTACCCCTCAGCAATATTACTGGGAACCGAAACCACACACCGGCGCAGCTGATTGGTCAATCCGTACAGGTCTTCTTTCGGAAATCGTGACGTTAAACCATAAACATTGGTTACCAAAGTCATCGATTTCTGCCAAACCATTAAGTCCCGAAAAGTCTCAATGTTCGCCATAATTTACTGCCTACTGCCTACTGCCTAAACATCAGTTCGTAAGTCCCGCAATGGCGGCTCCAATCAGCGTGGCGTTTTCAACCGAAATAATCTCGGTATAGATACCATGCTGGTCTTCCAGATGTTGTTTCAAATAGAACTCCACACGAGATTTGAGTGTTTTCATGTGATAGAACGTCGTACCCTCGGCGACAATACAGATCGGACGTGTCGGGTCGGTGCCGCGACCGGTCTGAATCGCCATGGCCGACAGGTTTATCGCGGTTAGTTTAGCCGCCCGTTCAACCAGCCTGTCCGCAATGGCATATAGGATTTTTGCATCTTCATCTGTGCCGCTCTGGCAAGCATTGGCAAGCGGGTTGTTACCAGTCGGGTAGAACATAAAGTCGTTCATGTCCTTCGTCGTCAAATCGTCCATGGCGTTAATGGCCTCGGCGGCTGCTTCAGAAACCAGCCCGTCCGCACAGGCCTGCTTCGCTGTCAGCAAAAAGACCGACCCCAGGTAGGCACCGGATATCATTTTCTCAAACTTGTGAACGCCGGGATTATTGGTGGATTCATCCAGCGTGATATCCATTTGGCCGCGGCGGGCACAGCCCATGCCGCCGGATTCAACATTGATAATTAAACTGCGATCCTGATTCAGTTCCGGAAGTTTCGTGATATTGCTGTTCCGCTCAACATAGGCGCAGTTGGTGCCCGTGCCGAGGATAAAACCGATATAGCTGTCAAAGTTGCGATTCTTGAAATCGACGCCCGCCAGCAGAGTTGCGACGGTATCATTGAGGATAACCATTGCTTTCTTTTCGCCCAGACCCAGTGTCTCAAACGTCTCATTGAGATTTTTAGCAATTAAATGCCCGACGACTTCCGGGGCCTTGATTTCCTTGACAAAGCGAATCAACCGACCGTCTTTACTCGGTTCGATATCGGCAGGGTAGGAAAAGCAAAATCCCACACGTTCGGAAGCATCCAGCACGCCACGGAAATAAACCGCCATCGCCTCAAAGAACTCCTTGCTACTCAATTCGCAGTCAACTGCCGGCATGGTGAACTTTTGCAGGTTTTCGATAACGGGGTTTTTGTCTGCGTCAAAATAAACCGTTGCTACGCGAAAGTTTGTCCCGCCGGCGTCAGCGACAATCACCCGCTCATTGACCGGCACTTCATTGCCTGCTTCCAGATACGTCGGAATCATTTCCAGTGTGCTTTCGCGTTCGGCCAGTCCCGCACCCATCTGCTCAGCAAAAATCTCTAAGTGCGGGTCAAAATCGATACTCGCACAGTCCATATCATAGGCCGCCAGAAAATCAGCCGCTTTTTGCCGCAGGGTATTCATGGTCATCCTTTTCGTTTGTGGTTAGTCCGCGTATCCGTTGGGATTATCGGTATGGAATTTCCAGGCGCTTTCAACAATCGGTTCCAGTTCAGGGAAGTCGGTCGTCCAGCCCAATTCTTTGTGTGCTTTGCTCGCATCGGCCGTCAGCACCGGCGGGTCGCCCGGTCGGCGGTCGGTTTCAACAACCGTAAAGTCCTTGCCGGAAACCCTTTTAACGGTATCAATGACCTGCCGGACCGAATAACCCTTACCGTTGCCAAGGTTATAATACAGTTCTCTCTCGGCATCCAATTTTTTCAACGCTAGCAGATGCGCTTTACACAAATCTTCAATATGAATATAATCACGCACACAGGTGCCGTCGTCAGTGGGGTAGTCCGTGCCAAAGATCTTAATGTTATCGCGTTTACCCATCGCCGCCTGAATAATCAGCGGAATCAAATGCGATTCCGGCCGGTGGTCCTCGCCGCGGGTGCCGTTGCTGCCGGCACCGCAGGCGTTAAAGTATCGCAGCGCCGCATAGCGAACCTGTTCGGATTCACTGAGGAAATGCAGCATCCGCTCAACGGCCCACTTGGTTTCGCCGTAGGGATTAATCGGAGCTTTAACCAAATCTTCGGTAATCGGAAACGTTTCCGGCATCCCATAGACGGCTGCCGTGCTGCTGAAAACAAATTTGTCCACGCCCGCCTTGCCCATCGCTTCCAGCAGCGTACGTGTCTTGCTGACGTTGTTCTCATAATACCGCAGCGGCTCGGCAACCGATTCGCCCACTTCAATAAACGCCGCAAAGTGCATGACCGCTTCGATGTCATATTTTTTCAATGTTTCGACGGTAAAGTCCAGGTCACCAAAATCGCCCTGAACAAATTCCGCTTCCGGCACAGCCGCACGATGTCCCTTACTCAGATTATCAAATACAATCGGCTCATGGCCTTCACGCGCCAGCAGGGCAGTCATATTGCTGCCGATATAGCCGGCGCCGCCGCAAACAAGTACTTTCATTACAGAGTTTCCTTTTCAAGTGTTTCTTTAATCTTTTGGATGATCTTCTGCTCCAGTGCCCGGTCAGGCCCCCGATCAAGCCATTCCATTTTCTCAAGTTGCTCGTCGTCAAGTTCCAGGCTCTGCTGACGATAGCTGCTGTCGGTAACGCTGGAGGCGATACTCAGCGTACCGCCCAGCGGTTTTTCCGGGATGGACAACTGCTGGACTAAAACCCGGCATTGCAGGCAGGTGCGTCCGGTTTGCGGGGTAACTTCCACCTCCACCGTCCGCCGCAGACTGTATAAATTCGCTTCTGCAGCACTGTAGGCCGAAGCATTGTCGCCGCGGAAAAGCTGGAAAAACTGGGCACCGCTCAGAGGACGGGTGCGAATGTAGCGCGCCTCAAAATCGTACTTTTCAATCGGAAACTGCATTCCGATCAAAACCTTCTGAGCCGCTTCCATGGCCTGATCGCCGCTCACCTTCGGCAAACACACCGGATCCGATGAAACCTGCTGTTGGGGTTGGCCGCAACCGGCTAAGATAAGCAGACAAACCGCTAAAACCATCCATATCGAGACATTTTTCATAATCAATCTTCCTTTTGTTAGGGTGTCCGCCGATTATAGCCCCAAAACCACCCGCTCTCAAGCCTTAAACCCTCATTTTCTGGCGACTGAGATTTTGGTTGATTGACAAAAAAACTTAAAAACTGCTTTTTTGCCGGGTGTTTTTGGCCGATGTAGAAAGCGTCCTGACGACTCGATAAATAATCAAATCGGGTCTGAACGCGTATGAAGGACGGCTGAAACAGAGAGTTTTGTGTTGGGAGACGGTAAAATGTTTGATTTTTTCGGACTTGGCAAGAAATCAAATAAGACGAAAATCCTGGTCGTTGATGATGAACCGAATATCGTTCAGACGCTCAAAGACCGCCTTGAAATGAACGAATACACCGTGGTTACCGCCTGCAACGGCAATGAAGGGCTGCGAACGGCTGAGCAGGAATCACCGGATTTGATCTTATTGGACGTGATTATGCCGATTATGGACGGTCACGAAATGCTCGAAGCGCTTCGCGGACAGGACTGGGGCAAGGATATTTCGGTCATCATGCTGACGGCCCGCAGTCAGACGCAAGATATCGAACGTGCCCGGGCGTGCGGCATCGACGACTATATCATCAAGCCGTTCGATCTGAGCGAATTGCTCGAAAAGATCGAAAGCATCGTCGAAGCCCGCAAGACGACTGCGGTTGTCGCCGGTTAGCTATAAAGTGTGCCGGTGATAACGGGGCGGTGTCAGGTATCAGGGAACGCTGCCCCAACCCATCCGGTCTCCGTTGACTGAGATCAACTCTGCGCGTTTAATAAACCACTTCTTACCGATTTTCTCAAACTCAAATTTCATACCGATAAAGACAATCTGCCCGGCGGCGGAGTATTGGCTGTCCTGGTCCAGGTGAAGTACAAAATTCCACTCGCTGCTGGCGGCTGTTTTCGAGTCCAGCGTGAGGACATGGGACTGCGTTTTAATTTTTTCAATGGCCGCCTTGCCGAGATAATATTTCATCGAGCTGTCCAGATGATTGCGGCTTTTGTGCCTGACATCCGAATAGTTCGGACTGATAAACTGCATCATGGTTCTGACGTCATTGTCGGCAGCAGCATTTTTGGCAGTGGTAACGATATAGCGGAGGTATTCTGAATCGCTCTTAAAGCCCGCGTCCAGCCCAAAGGCCAGTGCCGCCAGGACCAGTGGAATCAGCAGGGGTTTGCGACCCCATTCCGGATGGTCCATTCGCAGCATGGAAACGACAATCAGTGCAATCCCTGCGATCGTCAGCAGCAGCCAGTAACTTTCAAAGACGTTCCACATTGTTCAGCTCCCAGTCAACAGTAATCAGTTATCAGGTGTCAGTTTTATGTTCTTTTGTTTGAGCAGTTCGTTGCCGGGTTGGTCGGTCAGTTCCTGCCGAAGGCTGGTCAGCGTGACATAGCCGGCGAGGAGGGCGGTAGTGTCGGTCCAGTCGGCATTGTCCGGGTCGCGGTGGTCGCCGAGACCGGCCAGTTGATAGACATTCTGCCCATTGCTGTCGGTTTTGACCTGATACTTTTCTTCAAAACCGTGGGTTGACTGCGGCACGACCAGCAATCCTTTAGGCTCACCTTTGGAAAGCTGCGGCACATTGATATTCGCCACGAGGCCGGCCGGCAAATTCAGCAGTTGTTTGACGACGTCGAAGGCGTAGTCGGCGGTGCGTTCAAAATCCATCGGCTCGTCAAAGGCGGCGCTGACGGCGATAGCGGGGGTATTGTAAAAGGCTGCTTCGATGGCGCCGGCAACGGTACCCGAGTAAAAGATGTTGATGCCGACGTTGGCGCCGTGATTCATGCCGGAAACAACCAGGTCAAATGGGCCGCCGGTGTTTAACTCATTGATGGCCAGCTTGACGCAGTCGGCGGGGGAGCCTTCGACGCTGTAGCCGGCGAATTTTCCGACGATATCGAGGTAGTCGCAGCTGATCGCCTCCAGCGAGATACTGTGGCCGGCGCCGGATTTCATGTCAGACGGTGCGGCGACAAAGACCTCGGCGATGGTCGCCAGTCGTTTATACATCGCCGCCAGCCCCGGAGCAAAAATACCGTCATCATTGGTTAAAAGGATTTTCATGCTTCAGCCTTCAGTCCTCAGTCTATAGTCTTTAGGTTTATAGTCGAGATGCGATTGGGGTATAAATTCCAAATCGAATCTGGTTCTATCGTATCGTTATTTGGTGAAAAATCAACTGGAAATTACACTCACTTCGGATTGGGTTGTATTTTACGAATCATTTTAGCCGAGGTTGTCGATAGCTTTGCGTTTTATTTCTCCCGGCAGGCTTCAATCAGGGCCGAATAGATGGCGTTTCTGTGTTCGATATCGTCCATCAGCTCCGGGTGCCATTGCACAAACAGTCCGAACGGTCCATCGGTTCTTTCCAGTGCTTCGATGACGCCGTCACCGGCACGGGCGGTAACTCTGAGATTTTTGCCGAGTTTATCAACTGCCTGGTGATGGTTCGACAATACAGACGCCCGGTCGCTTTTAAGAATCGAATACAGCGTGCTGTCCGGTTCAATCGTCACCTCATGATAGGCCTGATTGCCACGATGGGTGAGGTTGTCGTGGACGAAAGTTGGAATGTCTTGTATCATCGTCCCGCCTGAAACGACATTTGTAAACTGCATTCCCAGGCAGATTCCCAGTGTGGGTTTGCCCGATTTGAGCCATGCCGGGATTAGCCGATTTTCAAACTGATACCGCTGGTCGGTCATGACCGCGACGGTCTTGTGCGGCGTCTGTCCGTAAGCTTCGGGCGGGATATCCGCTCCTCCAATCAGCACAAGTCCGTCGAGGCGGTCAATATATTGGCAGATGTTCTCTTCGTCGTCAATCGTCGGCAGGATGACGGGCACCCCTCCGCATTGGCTGACCGCACGCACATACGCGAAGCCAGCCGTCGTTTTGGAATACAAGTCATTGTCTTGGTTGACCTTATAGACGCTGGTAATGCCGATTAACGGGCGGTCTGCCGAAGAACTTTGACAGCCCCCAAGCGTGATGATCCCTGCTAATAAGAATAACAGGAGCATTCTGGTGGCGGCGGAACGGAGAACATGAAAACGAGCAGCGGTTTGTGTGGTCTGCTGGTCGTATTGGATATGGTTGTTTGGTTTGATGTTTTTGGGGTGCATTCGGCACATTCCACAATATTATATTATAAGTATTAAGCAATCGTTCTATGAGTATTATACAGTGATAATCTTAAAAGGGCATTATCCGTTTGATAGGCAATGCGGTCAATGAAATTTATGCCGTATTCTGATTTTTGCTGTTGCGATTGTTGGCCGCAGAAAGATATAATGGGGATATGCAAGAATGGACCGGTGACAGTTTGGATGGTTTTTTTGTGATGAGTCGCGAGGAGGTTCGCGGGTTTGATGCGTGGGCGATCTCGACAATGGGCATTCCGGGCGTGGTGTTGATGGAGAATGCCGCGAAGAACTGCACTTCTGTGATATTGGAGCATTTCAGCGAGGCTTGCGGACAGGAGGTGTGCATTTTCTGCGGAACGGGCAATAACGGCGGTGACGGGTTTGTGATTGCCCGCCAGCTATTTAATCACGGCATTTCGGTGCGGATTGTCATTTGCGGTGACCCGGCTAAAATCAGCGGTGACGCGAAGGTTAATTATGACATCTGCCGAAAAATGAACCTGCTGATGACTGTGCTTGAGTTGGAGTCGCCGGACTTGTGCCGGGATGTTGAGACGCAGGTGACCGGCTGCGGGCTGCTGGTCGATGCGATGCTGGGGACAGGGTTGAACGGTGAGTTGAAGGAGTCGTACGCGTTGCTGATCAGTTCAATCAATTCACATAACCTGCCGATTGTGGCGGTGGATATTCCATCTGGGCTGGATTGCGATACTGGGCTGCCTTTGCTGGTATGTATTGAGGCGGCGGCGACCGTGACGTTTGTGGCGGTCAAGAAGGGGTTTGCCGAGTGTTCGCAGTCGCGTCAGGCGACGGGGCGGATCTTTGTGGCGGATATCGGGATTACACCAACTTAGATTTAACCACCGAGGATACCGAAGACGCTGAAATAACACAGAAAGAAACAATCCCGAAAACCGTCATTCCGAACCTACGTGAGGAATCTGTTTAAACAGAAATATTCTATGAAAAATCTTGTCAATCCTGTTAATCCCGTCTAAACAATAATCAGTTTAAATCAGCGTGAATCTGTGGCAAAAAATAAGTGCTAAAACATTTCGGTTTCGAGTTGATGAGGGAGGTCTTCGAGGGGGCAGCCTTGGCAGTTGGGTCTGCGTTTGCAGTGCTGTTTACCGACCTGGACGATGAGGGCGTGGTATTCGTTGAAAAGCTGCACGTTGTGGTCGAAGCTGCTGTGGAATAGTTCCTGGATGTCGCTATAGCCGCAGCCCGGTTCGATCAGGCCATGGCGACCGAAGACACGGGCGGTGTAGGCATCGATGACAAAGATCGGTTTATCGAAGGCGTACAGGCAAATCGAGTCGGCGGTTTCCGGGCCGATACCTTTCAGCGTCAGCAGTTGTTCGCGCAGGGTGGAAGTCGGCAGTTCTGCCAGCTCATCGACCTCGCCGTCATAATTGTCAAACAGCCAGTCCAAAAAGAGCTTCAGGCGGGTCGATTTCTGATTGAAATAGCCGGCCGGACGAATCAGCGGGGCGATTTGCACGGCGGTCAGGGCATGGAGTTTTTCCGGCGAGAGGCAATCGTTTTTTCGCAGGTTGGCAATGGCTTTCTCAACGTTGGTCCAGTTAGTATTTTGCGTCAAAATCGCCCCCAGGATGATTTCAAAGCGGCTCTGGCCCGGCCACCAGTGCTGCGGGCCGTAGCGGTCGAGCAATCGCTGGTAAATTTCGGTTAATAAATGCCGGCTCATGGGCGATTTTCCCTGTCAATTGTCGATTATTTTTTCCTTTTACTTTGACGCAGTTTGATTATACTTTCAGACACGAAAAAGTAAAGACCCTTAAGGTAAAGGCTGCACGGCATGTTCAATAGTTGCCGAAAAGCGATATCGCCGCGTAGTGAGCGTTTTTTGGGATATAATTTGCGCGATCGAAACCGACGACAATCCGTATCCGGACAGTTAGTACCGTCCGTTCCGAATTCTTACATGGAACGCACGAGCCGGCCGATTTACGCGCTGATATACCTGCTGGGATTCCTGGCGGTGTATTATTTGGGCTTGATTGTGATGCATCCGGAGATGCTGAACCTAACGATGGCCCAGCCTAAAGTACAAATAGTAGCATTTAACTGGGTACGGTCGACTCTGGAGTTTGTCGGGTTTTCAGCACAGGCGACATGGGTAGCGGCGCCTTTCGTGGTGATTGTGATTTTGCTGGCGCTTCAGTTTACCTCCAAAAGTCCTTGGCGGGTCAAAGGGGCGGATTTCCTGCTGATGGCCCTTGAGTGTATTTTGTTGGCGGTTCCGCTGATTGTACTGGGCTTACTTCTGAATCGAGGGACGGCAGAGTCTAATGCGGCTTTTTCGCTAACGCTTAGTAGTTCAGGTAATCGTTTGCTGGCCGACATTGTCAGTGGTATTGGGGCTGGAATATATGAGGAGTTGATTTTTCGGCTCATCCTGATTTGTCTGTTCATGCTTGTGTTTCAGGATTTATTTGGTTTACAGCAGAAGACTGCTACTGTTTTGTCGGTACTTTTTTCTGCGGTTCTATTCAGTCTATTTCACCATTATATTTTTGTTAACGGTGAATTGAAAGAGATAGATCCGTTTACTGTTGGAAAGTTCACATTTCGTGCTCTGGCGGGTATCTATTTTGCTATTTTGTATGCAGTTCGGGGCTTTGGGGTGACTGCCGGAACGCATGCCTTTTACAATATCCTGGCGGCATTTCTGAGAGAATTGGTTTTGGCGGCAGCTGAGCAATAATTTTTAAATTTTTTTCGCTCTCCTTAGTGCTTTATTTCGTATAACTTGCAAGATAATCGTCCGATAAGGGGCCAAAACCGCGTTATCAGTATTGGTAAAGGGGTTGATTCGCAATGGGGGTTTTTAGTATAATGCGATTAACGACAACCAAGACAGCGTTGACTTTCTTTTGCGAGATAATTAATGGATTCACCAAAAAGCCATTTAGCCGTCAGTGAACTGAATTTTTCTCTCTTTCAGCGACCGCTTCACCCGGAATTGTTTTCCGTGTATGCCCGCCGGCACATCAAGACCGAACAGTATGAAACGTCGATTTGGGCCACCGGCGGTGCACATGTGGTGAGTCTTTATACCGGCGATGTCTGCCTGACTGAGTTGATCAGTGCGCCGGGCCAGCCGCTGCCGAAACGCGGATTGATCGAGCGTTTTCAGTTTCGCGGCCAGCGCAGTCACAAATGCACGCTGAGTCGGGGGTTGAGCTATATGACCGATTTCCAGGTCGAGAAGATGAGTCCGAATCTCTATCGGCAGAGCCATCACGATCTGGAGCGGTTTGCCAAAAATCGCGGCATTTTCCTGACGTTTTCAGAGGCGGCCGTGGGCGGGTTGGAGCCATTCAGCTATATTGATTTTGAGGCTCGCCGGGATGAACTGCATATCCACACGTTCCATGCGTATCCGGAACAGGTGACGATTGTCAAGACGCAGTCGCTGTTTGATCTGCATCAGTAAAATAATCCTGTAAAGGAGGGGTTAAAAATATAAGCGGGGCAGTCATTAAGGCTGTCCCGCTTTTTTTGTGGATTTGGAAATTGATTTATTGCTTGGCGTTGGCGCGTTCCTGGAGGATATCCATTTTGCTGCGGATTTCGACAGCCATTCGACTGTTGGGGAACCGCTGGACAATCTCTTTGCCCGTTTGTGAGGCCTTTTTCCAGTCCTGTTCGGTGACGGCGACTGAGAATTCCACGCCAAGATTATGCAGTTTGGTTTTAAAGACTGTGCTGGCTGATTCCTGCAGGGCCAGCGCTTCGCTGGGGGTCAGATAAAGGTCCAGTTCCTTGAGAATTTCCAACCCGCGGTCGGTATCTTTGTTGCGAACCGCCTGGTCCCAGTCAGCCAACAATTCGCGTTTATGACGGTCTTTGCGAATCTGCAATTGCTTCGGCATGGCTTTGGCCTTGTCGGAATAGGGAAAATTGCGTATCAGATTCTCGATCTGGGAAGCGGCCTGAATCCAGAGATGCTGATCAAACAGGCCGTCGATGTGTTGAATAATCTGGTTGACGCGTCCGTCTTCTGTGGCACTGTGGTATTTTTCAGACATTTTACGCAGCCTACCGGCCAATTCCTGGTATTTGGGGTGTTTGGCCATAGCCTCCATCATGGATTCGGCGTCGTTAAAATCGTGCTGGTGGAGTTTAGTGAGGGTTGCTTCGCCCAGTTCCATCTGCTCGGCATCTCGATAGACGATTTCCTTGGCGGTGTCGCTTAACCGGCTGGCCTGCGAGATTTGCCGCAGGAGATTGTCGCCGCGTGACTGCATCTCGACCAGGTTATCCAGTTTTTCACTGTTGACTTTCAGGCTTTCCACCACTTCGTACAACAGCAGCAGGCCGGCGAAGATAGCATAGAAGCCGCCTGCCCAATACAGGACCATTGCGGTTTTGATGAGTCCGGCACGCAATGACGCGTTGTCTTCGGCGGAAATGACGATGCCGATCAATAGGAAAACCGTTGCCAGAAGAATGATGAAAGCAAAGATGAAATGCCAGCTAAAACGCCAGGAATGTCGATGCTTGCGATTTTTGAAGTACATGGTCGTCTCTCCTTACATCGTGTTAGGATTCTACTGCAAGCTGTCTATATCCATAATATCCAATATAGGGAGGGATGTCAAATGAATAATCGCTTCGCTGCAAAGGCTGTACGCACTTTCCATGGAATTGACACGAAAGCCTTAACCTGAGGGCTTACTTCAGCCATTCATCTGTAAAAATAACCACGTCGTTGGGATCAACAAACCAGTCATTATCGATATCTGCCAGTTGGCAGGGGATATTCGGATCAGCGATGGTTACTTCATTGGGGTCGAAGGGGAAATTGGGGTCGTTGACATCAATATCCGGGCAGAAGGTCAACCAAGCCTCTGAAATAATCGAAAAATCTTCCAGATTAACATCACAGTCAAAATTCAGATCGGCCTGTGATTTTCCACCTCTGCAGATGCGAAGTCCGTCAACGGCATAATAGGAATTATAGACACTGTCCCGTTCATCGACAACCTCGCAGCGGATATAGTAGGGGCCAACCTGGTTGGGTTCAACGACATGCGAAAAAGGAATCCAGCCATTGGTTTCCGGAGATATATCGAGGGTGGATCGGAAACTATTGATCTCGTCGATGTCACAAAAAGACTCTTTAATAATAAATGATTTTTGGGAGTCTGGGTAATCGTTTGGATCACCCGCTAATTCTAATGCAATTTGTCCATAATCGTTGTAAGGCATGTAATCGGTTGTGCCGAAAAAGTAGGCACCGATGATCAGATCGCCGGCTGTCAGGGTGACTTGCTGAGCGATTGCTGCTCCCTTAACTTCACGGTCCTGAACACCTCGAAATCCACCGGAGTGCAGGACAACAAAAGATTCTCCCTCAAAGGGGTCCGTTATATCCCAGTTTGTTGATCCCTCTTGGAATTCAGAATGAATACCTGCGTAGCATTCTTCCTGATAGTGGCTGTCAGGATGTGGGATACGTGTCCAGTAAAGAGGTGGTAAGAAATCGTAGCTTCCTGATGGAGAATACCCTAATTCAAAAAGTCCATTATCGAGAATGACAGGGTCATCGACAATGTCGTTAGGGTCAATCGCTCCATCATCAGCTTGCAATACGCCGCATAGCAGGCATTGCAGGATCGCTACCCCCAAAATTAAGTAACGAGAGAACATTTCACTATAAGTCCGGTACAAGAAAGTTATTGGTTATAAGTAATATGATTCCGCTTAGATATATAATGTACTCAGAGTTATATATTCATATATTATAACGCATTTGAGAGGGAAATGTTGCAGCTGTTTTAAAAAAAACACCGGTTTTCTAAAAATATTTAGGGAAAAGGAAGTCCATTTTGGTGTGATGATATTTGTAAACATAGCTGTAAGTCATTTTTATAATTTTGGTTATACGAAATTTGATGGATTTTTCAAAGTCTGTATGTTTCTTTATTTCAACATTGACAATAATTGACGAGCAAGTAAGCCGTTTTTATTCGGACCTAAAGTTTATTTTTTGTGTCAAAAAGGTGATAAAAAAGGAATTATTTTTCAACTTCTGAATTGGTATTTAACTTGCTTTCAGTAATAATACTGATTGACGTGTTGTTTTTTGGAGACAATTATGGACTGCAAACAGCCATTTGAGAAAATGTTGGTTAGTCTGATCGATGAGATTGCCGAGTTTCCGCAAGTCGATAGTTCCTCTCCGCAGAGTCCTGCTATGCGGCAAGTGAGTACACCTCTTGAGCGTGATGACTATCTGGATGAGTTGAGATTATATGTCAAATATCTCCTTTTTGATTTGGATGCAACGCGTCGTGAAAATGTGTATTTGCGAAAGCTCTTGGAGAAAAGAGAATTTTAGTTTTTCCTCGTTTCGGATATTTTTTTCAATTCTTCTATTTCCTGTGAAATAGTGTCATTTCTATGAAAGTCGTCCCTCCCTTTTGTCGATAGAAAGAGTGCTTAATTTCTGCTCCGGCTAAGTGATACCGGGACAATGAACAAAGTGGTTCCGATAATGCTATAGAGTCATACACGGCGCGTGTTTGTTAAGTGGCAGGATTTGACAGTTTTTCGTATCGTGATAGAATGGGTGTGTGAGATTTGGCCCTTTTGGGGTCGCCAATGTCCGGGCATTTTTCAAACGCGACGTTTGAGTTACGGCCGAGCCGGAGAAAATCGGGCATTATAACTGAGATTTTGATAACTGCACTGCGAGATAATGAGGTAAATTATGTTTGAGCGTTTTACAGATCGGGCACGCAAGGTGATGGCTCTGGCTAATCAAGAGGCCCAGCGGTTTAATCACGAATATATCGGTACCGAGCACATTCTGCTGGGGCTGGTCAAAGAAGGCAGCGGTGTCGGTGCTAACGTGCTGAAAAATCTGGATGTTGATATTAAGAAGCTGCGTCTGGAAATTGAAAAGCTCGTCAAGAGCGGCCCCGATATGGTGACCATGGGCAAACTGCCCCAGACGCCTCGTGCCAAAAAAGTGATTGAGTATGCGATTGAGGAAGCACGCTCGCTGAATCACAACTATGTCGGAACCGAGCATATCCTGCTGGGGCTGCTGCGGGAAACTGAAGGCATTGCCGCACAAGTGCTGATGAATCTGGGACTGAAACTGGAAGATGTGCGTCAGGAGGTACTGAACCTGCTGGGCGCCGGTGTTGAAGACAATACCTATCAGTCTATGGGCATGAAGATGAATCCCCAGTCGGCTCCCGCTTCCAAGGCCAAAAGCAAGACGCCTGCGTTGGACAGTTTCGGGCGTGACCTGACGGAACTGGCGGCCAAAAATGAACTGGACCCGGTGATCGGCCGAGCGGATGAAATTGAGCGGCTGGTTCAGATTCTCTGTCGCCGCACCAAAAACAACCCGGTACTGCTGGGCGAAGCCGGTGTGGGCAAGACAGCGATCGTTGAGGGATTGGCTCAGGCGATTACCGGTCATGAAGTGCCGGAAATCCTTAAAGAAAAACGGCTGGTGGTACTGGACCTTGCCATGATGGTGGCGGGCACCAAGTATCGCGGTCAGTTTGAAGAACGCATTAAAGCCGTCATTAACGAAGTACGCCGGGCAGGCAATGTGCTGCTGTTTGTCGATGAACTGCACACGCTGGTGGGGGCCGGCGGTGCCGAAGGCGCGATTGACGCCTCGAATGTCCTCAAGCCGGCCTTGGCTCGCGGCGAGGTACAGTGTATCGGTGCGACAACGTTTGACGAGTATCGCAAGTATATCGAAAAGGACGCGGCTCTCGAACGCCGGTTCCAGACGATTATTGTCGATCCGCCGAGCAAGGAAGAAGCTGTTGAGATTCTCAAGGGCCTGCGTGACCGTTATGAAGAACATCACCGGGTGCATTTCTCCAACGAGGCGATGTACCAGGCGGTGGAGCTTTCGACACGCTATATTTCGGGTCGGTGTCTGCCGGATAAGGCGATTGACGTGATTGACGAAGCGGGCGCCCGCGTCCGTTTGAAAAATATGACGCCGCCGCCGGATCTGGCCGAGTTCGAAGCGAAGATCGAAAAATTGCAGGCTGAAAAAGACGAAGCCGTTCGCGGTGCAGATTACGAACAAGCCGCGGCATTGCGGGATGATATCCAGCGGATTCTGGACGAAAAGGCCGAGGTACAGAAGCAGTGGCAGGATAAGAACAATGAGGTCATCGGCGAAGTCGATGCGGAAATTATCGCCGAAGTTGTCAGCAAGATGACCGGCGTTCCGCTAACGCGTCTGGCCAAAGAAGACGCCGAAAAGCTTCTGGAACTGGAAGCTGAACTGCATAAGACGGTGGTTTCTCAGGATGAAGCGATTACGGCGATTGCCAAGGCCGTTCGCCGCAGCCGCAGTGGTTTGAAAGACCCGAACCGTCCGATGGGAAGCTTTATCTTCATCGGTCCCAGTGGTGTGGGCAAGACATTACTGGCTCGCGCGATTGCCGAGTTCATGTTCGGTGATGCTGACGCGCTGATCCAGATTGACATGAGTGAATACATGGAAAAACACAACGTTAGCCGTCTGGTCGGGGCGCCTCCCGGATATGTCGGTTACGAAGAGGGCGGCCAGCTGACCGAACGCATTCGTCGCCGTCCGTACGCGGTCCTGCTGCTGGATGAAATCGAAAAGGCGCATGCCGACGTCTATAATATGCTGCTGCAGATTATGGAAGAAGGCCGCTTGACCGATTCGTTCGGCCGCTATGTCGATTTCAAGAATGTCATCTTGATTATGACCAGTAATATCGGCGCCGACCTGATTAAAAACCAGTCCGGTTTCGGTTTTGGCAAACGTACAGAAGAAAACAACTTCGCAAAGATGAAAGACATGCTGGACAAGGAAATGGAACGCCACTTCCGTCCGGAATTCTTAAACCGTCTGGATTCGCAGATCGTCTTCCGACCGCTGACGCGTGACGACCTGACGACGATTGTCGAGTACGAATTGAACAAGGTCTTCAAGCGGCTGGTCGAACACGGCCTGCATCTCGAACTGGATGATGCGGCCAAGGAATTCCTGATTGACAAGGGCTACAACCCTGAATTCGGGGCACGCCCGCTGCGTCGGGCCATTGAACGCTATATCGAAGACCCGATGTCGGAAGATATGCTTCGCGGCAAATTCAAGGGCAAGAGCATTATCAAGATTTCCGTGCAGGATGAAGAGCACCTGCGGTTTGAAGGCATCGAAGCCGATGAGCCGATCGACAAAGACAGTGTCGTGCTTCACAGCGGCGAAAAGGCTGAGTCGGCACAATAGAATTGGGTGTCAGACTGTTGACAAAAATTGAACGATTATAACCTTCTTATACTTAACAGGAGAAAGACATGAAAACGAAAGTACTGGTAACATTAAGCCTGATTCTTTTTGTAATGGCGGGCCTTGTCAAAGCAGAGGAAAAGAAAACCGATGCCGGTCGAAAAGATCGCCCCGGTATGAAGATGCATGAGATGCGTCGTGACCGGGCACCCAAGGCGCCGGACCCGCGCGGCCGAGGCCGATCCGGACAGAGCCGTGAGCAAATGATTAAGGATATGCAGTCCAGACGGAACAAAGTTCACCAGGCGGCCCTGCAGGAATTGAAAGACATCAAGAAGCTGGCCGAAGAAGAAGGCGCAACGAAAACCGCCGAGGCAATTCAGAAGCTGATCGACAAGAAGGACGCCGAATATAAACAGGAAATCCAGAGGTTCGAGCAGATTCGACGCCAGCGGGCTGAGATGGTGCAGAAAAGAGCGAAGGATCGCGATGCCAAAAAGACGCCGGGAGCCGTTCGTGATACTGACGACGATAAGAAACACGATAAGGACGATGACGATTAGTCGCTAGTCTATTTTGTTCAGCAATATACCCAACGGGGTTCAGGGTGGGATGCCTTGAACCCCGTTTTTTTGTGGGAATTACCTTGAAAAAGATGGGCAATACGGTATAATGGGCGGTATTGGTTACTGTGCTTTGTGAAGGTGTGATCATAAGTGATTAGAATTCAGGAGGATACACAATGCCGTCCCCGAACTGTTTGGCTCGATGTTTCACGGTTTGCCTGTTGGCTGTTCTATGCATTTCATTTTCGACCTTGGCTGAATCATCGGATCCGAATCTTGTGGTAGATCCCAATGGCTTTGTTTTCTCGGCATTGGAAGGCGGTGCTGATCCGGGCGATCAGACGATGACGATTTCTAATGCAGGCGGGGGAATATTGAACTGGTCGGCTGATTTATCAGCAATTCCGGACTGGCTGACGGTAACGCCGATCAGCGGCAGTCTGGATCCGAATGAAAGCGAACCGGTGATGTTGTCTGTCGATATTACCAATTTGTCAGGCGGCCAATATCATTATGCGTTCAATATTTCTGATCCGGCGGCTCAAAACAGTCCGCAAGCTGTGACGGTTGACCTGGAAGTGATTGGGCCGATACTGAATGTCTCCGGGAATCAGTTTATGTTTAGGGGTGATGAAGATGGGACCAATCCGGCCGATCAAATCGTCACCATTTCCAACCCCGGCGGTGGAACGCTGAACTGGTTGATTGATTTGACGAACAAGCCGGACTGGCTGAGGGTTTCGCCGGCCAGCGGCAATTTGGGACACGGTGAAAGCGAACCGGTGACGTTATCTGTGGACGTTGAGGGTTTGTCCAATGGTAACTACAGTTATATGTTCCAGATATCCGATCCAACAGCTCAAAGCTCACCCCAGGTCATCAATATTGAGCTTCGTAATGGCGTAATCTTTTGTGTACCTGCTGATTATCCCACGATTCAGTTAGCCATCGATGAGGCTGTCGAAGGCGATACGATCGTTGTTTCTCCCGGCATCTATGTTGAAAACATCAACTTTAAGGGCGAAAACATCATCCTGACATCAACGAATCCGGAAGACTCGGATATTGTGGAGGCTACCATCATCGACGGTAATCAAAATGGATCGGTGGTGGCTTTTTCGGGCAGTGAAACTTCAGCTTGCATTCTTCGCGGGTTTACAATTACAAATGGACGCTATGCTCATGGGGGAGGAGGTGTTCAGGGAAACGGAACCGAAGCCGGCATTGATCGCTGTATAATTACCAATAACCAGGGTAATACTCGCTGGATGTATTGGGGATTCTCGTCTGATGATGGCGGCGGAGTATTTAATTGTGACGGGACTATCAGTCATTGTAGGATCATGAATAATGAATGCAATCATGGCGGCGGCCTGGCAAAGTGTGATGGGCTTATTACTCATTGCATTATTTCTAACAATACCGCACCTGTTTATTTTGATGAAGATGCTGAATTTTATTTTGGAGGTAAGGGCGGCGGATTATATCAATGTAACGGCGTGATTCGTAACTGTGTGATTTTTGGCAATATTGCTCAGGACACCTCTAGTTTTGGTGGTCAAGGGGGCGGATTGAATCATTGTGGTGGGATGATTACAAATTGCATTGTCTGGGGAAATGAGGCGGAGCAGGGTGACCAGCTTCATTATACTGCGGCCCCAACTTACAGTTGCATTCAAAGCTGGACGGGCGGGGGATCGGGGAATATCTCCAGCGATCCGCTGTTTGCGGATGCGAGCAGTGGCAATTATCACCTGAAAAGCGAGTACGGGAGATGGGATTCGGTTAGCAGTCAATGGGTTTATGATGATGTGACCAGTCCGTGTATTGATGCGGGGAATCCGGCGAGTGATTGGACCGAAGAATTGTGGCCGCACGGAAAGCAGATCAATATGGGTGCTTACGGCGGGACGCCGCAGGCGAGCATGTCGGCCAATCCGGTCGGCAATGCGGCCGACCTG
>JANQGW010000193.1 GCA_028282905.1 Sedimentisphaerales bacterium
TTCACCTGCTTGATCGCCTGAAAGGCCCGCCCGGCCAGTTCACCGCTGAAGACCCAGCCGGCGTGCGGGACAATTGCGGCGACAATCGGATCGGGCAACTGGACCTCGATAGACGCGGCGGGCAGGCACTCGGCGATTTCCGCGAGGCATTCGGACTGTGAACCGCCGTAAAATTGACCGGCAACGGCTGGTTTTCGAATGTTCATTTTATCTCCCTTCGTGCGTAGACTCGACGGGGCGAGCCTGTTTAAATCGAATATCAAATCTCAAGCTTCAAAGTGATGGATTCCCGCTTTCATGGGAATGACACTTTGAGTCTTGAAAACTTCCGAGTTAGGCGGTATAGTATCTACCTGTTTTAAAGAACGCTGGTTCAATACTTTATTTTAACATTGGATAGGAAAAATACAAATGTCGAATGCAAAACAATCACCGGTCGCTATTTTGATGGGTTCGGACAGCGATTTGCCGGTCATGGAAAGCTGTGTCAAGCAGTTGAAAGAGTTTGGAATTGATCCGATTGTGCGGATTTTGTCGGCCCACCGTACGCCGGCGGTTGCCTGTGAATTTGCTGCAAGTGCTGCTGATAACGGGATTAAGGTTATTATCGCCGCCGCCGGTATGGCGGCGCACCTGGCCGGGGCGATGGCGGCTCACTCGCAATTGCCGATTATCGGTGTACCGATGCAGGCCAAAGAAGGCCCCTGCGGGCTGGACGCTCTGCTGAGTACGGTGCAGATGCCTCCAGGGATGCCGGTTGGCACGATGGCCATCGGCAAGGCCGGGGCGAAAAACGCTGCGGTATATGCACTGCAGATTCTGGCACTGAGCGACGCGGCCTGTGCTGAGCAGTTGGTCGCTTTCCGCAAGGCCCAGACCGAAAAAGTCCTCGCCAAAGACGCTGAACTGAACAGCTAAGTGAGAATCGCCTTCGGCGATGCTGTTTCTAATAGATTCCTCACATTCGTTCGGAATGACATGACAAAAAACGCCGGGGCGATTAGTTCGCCTCGGCGTTTTTGGTTTTCGTTTTTATTTTTCTCTAAAAGTAGTGGTCGCGGTTGCTGCCGTCATACTTTTTTGACTTTAGACAGCAGGCCTTGAAATTTCAGGCCGCTGCCGCAGGGGCATAAGTCCTGGCGACCGAGTTTTTCGACGAGTTCTTTGTTGTTACCGATGATACGATGTCCTCGTTTAACGCGCGTTTCGGACGGATACCCTTTGCGTCGTTTGCTCATCACCTCAAAAGCACTGCACTTCCTGATTGTTTCTGTTCGTCTTCATGGGACACCTCACTTTCTTAAACATCAGAGGAAATAATATTACGGGACAGGCTCGTCCCGCCTAATTCGGGATTTTTTAATCGATTACAATAATTGAGTCAATCTTTTTTTTTATATCTTACTGGCCCAGCATCCATTGCTCGGCCAGTAGTGCATAATCAGCGATGTTGATAATACCGTCTCCATATGCTGGAGAAAGGTCAAATACCGGTTCATCGTGCAGCCAGTAGTTGGTCAGCATCGAAAGATCGTTTGGGTCAACTTTTTCATTGTGGTCAAAATCCGCCAGCCATGTTTTCGGGCCGATGGCGCCGAAGATATCGGTGTCCTGATCATTCATCGGATTCATACTCCACATGGCTGCATAATGGTTTGGATCGACCGTTGTGATGATACATTTGTTGGCAGGGTATGGGTATGCGGGAAACAATGAAGGGACAGAGTTGATTTGTTGTTTGTCTTCCAGAGGTTGAAAATTTGAAGAAAAGCGCCGGACGAAAAAATCATTGTACCGTTGTTCTCTATCATATCTTGTCCAGCAAAAGATATAATCGCCGTTGGCAAGTTGATCAACTCCGTCCGGTCTGCAGTCATGCTGGCTGACATCGTTTACCAGTGTTGCCGGAATGATCTCATTAAAATACCGATCAAATTTTTTGGCGCGAACATTAGTAACTTCGCTAAACGATTCTGCCGTATAAAGCAGGGTTAAATAATGATTTGAAGAATCAAAATGTGTAGCATAATCGGCGCTGACTTTCATATCGGCCAGAAAATGGGGGGAGCCGATGAGTTGGCCGGCGATATTATACTCATATGCACAAATGTTACGTGCGTCATTCACTAAAATAACGATAAACCCACCGGTTCCGTTCGGGATGACTTGTCCTTCAGAGGCGGCATCATAGTCGGTGGTAATAGAAAAATCATTGGTTAAGGGCGACCCGCTGGCGTTGTAAATACGCCCGCGCAATTCCCAGTAACGAACAGGATCATAAACACTATGATATGAATTCCAAACAACCATGAAATTCCCATCCTCGGTAATTGCGATGTCCGCATCCCGTTGACTGCTGGTTCGGAGCTGATTTACACAAAACTCATTAGTCACCGCAACGTCATTCGCGTCGTAGATACGTGCAAAGATGTCATCCGTGTTACCGGATTCGATATATGTGTCCCATACCGCAATAAAACCTCCATCTGGTTTCATTGCCACTGCCGGTGCGTCTTGTGAGCTGTACGTAAGCTGATTTATGGTAAATTCCTGGCCGATTCGAATGCCATGTTGGGTATACCGCTGGGCGGCTATTTCGTACCAGGTCATATCTGTTGAATATTTGCTTGCCCACAAAACAATAAATTCACCTTGTCCGTTACTGTCCACATCCGGCTCATTTTGCTGGTTAATGGTTATGGTATTGATACGAAAGTCATTGAAAGTAAGCAGTGTTTCCTGATAGGCCTGTGCCTGTGCGCATACAAAAAGTGTGATAATCGTGCCGATTACGTGCGTTTTTGTCATGATTTACCCTTCTCGTGTTTTAAACCTTCTAATGGTTTGCCTTCAAAGCAGACTGATTATAGCGTTTTCTTGTTGGGAAATCAAGAAAAACGGCGTTTACGGGATTTATGACGCAGGAATTGGGGGCGGCGTTACATGATTTTTGAGAAAAAGCGGGAAAAGTAGGGGATTTTATTGCCTGACGCAAAAAACGCCGGGGCGATTGATTTCGTCCCGGCGTCTCCTCGTCCACCTAATCAAATTAGATCAAAATTTACAATATTGGAATCGCCTTCGGCGATGCTATTACTAATAGATTCCTCACATTCGTTTGGAATGACATTATGCTCTACGTTACGTTCAAGACCGAGTTCATTTCGCCGTAGGGGTTCATTTCGGTCATGCGATTGTAGGGGTCCTGCTGCCACTGGCCATCGACCACGAGTCGGTAGCGGTAGGTGCCCGGTTCGATCGGAAGTCTCAGTTCCCATTTGCCGGAATCGGTGACTTTTTTGAATGTGGTCGTTTCGGGCTGCCAGTTGTTGAAATCGCCGGCGATTTTGACATCTTTGGCCCGCGGGTACATTGTGCTGAAGACCACATGGCCGTTGATCTGCTTGACGCCGTAGAAATCGGCCAGCTTTTCTTCGAGCGTAATCTTGGCTTTTTGCTCGATTTTCGGCTTAGATTCAACTTTTGACTTGGTTGTCGCGGGTTTGGTTTTCGGTTTTTCCAGTGTCGCGGTGACTTTCTGGCCCAGTGTGGCTGCATCTGGCTTGGCGGCGGCAGCCGGCTTAGTTACGGCCGGTTTAGCAGTTGTGGCCGGCTTGGTCGCAGCGGGCTTGACCTCGGCCTTTTTGATGTCGATTTCCTTTTTCGGCTCGATGGTCGCCAGCAGTTCTTCGGCACTGGCGCTGATAACATTCAGCTTGGCGTGCAGCGAGTTAACCAGATCGGACCGGTGCATCTGTGTGTCGGAGCCGATGAGTTCTTCCGCCAGTCGCAGGAAGTCCTTGTAGCCCTTGCTGGCCGGGTCGTATTCGCTGATCGGCTGGCCCAGGCTGGCGGCTTCTTTGAGCTTGGTATTGAAATTGACGACGGTTTTGAACATCTTGCCGGAGAAGTGCTTTTTCAACTCGGCCAGGATTTCGCGGCCCATCTTGGTGCGGATATCGTACATGCTGCCCAGCACCATCACATTGATGCGCTGGTCGCACTGTTTGCAGAGGATATTGAGGGTTTCGAGCTGTTTGCTCAGGCCATGCAGTGAGAAATAGCCCATTTCGACGGGGACAATCACATCTGTGGCGGCGCGAAGGGCGTTAAACGTCAGCAGTCCCACGGACGGTGGGCAGTCGATCACGACATAGTCATAATCGTCCTTGATGCCGTCGAGAACCTTTTTGAGGCAGTTTTCGCGGTCGGTCACGCCGGCCATCTGCTGCTCGAAGGCTGCCAGGTCGATGCTGGACGGGGCCAGCTCGAACCGTTCGCAGATTTGCCAGAGCACTTCATTGATGCGCATGGGTTCGCCGCGGCCGGTGCCGATCATCACGTCATAGATGCTTTGTTCGATTTGCTCTTCCGGGACCGCCAGTCCTACTGCGCAGTGACTTTGCGGGTCCATATCCACCAACAGCGTCCGGTAGCCTTTGGCTGCCATCGCCGCGGCCAGGTTGATGGAAACCGTTGTTTTTCCGCACCCGCCTTTTTGGTTGATAATTGCAATCGTCCTCATTTTGCCAGTTTCCTTATGAAAAATCGCTCAGTCTTAATAAATTTTTAATAATACTCAATTTTGATACTATTACCTAATCTCAGTTATCGGTCAAAATATCGCGCAGTCTTTAGAATTTTATCGGACAAATACCTAAAAAATGCAAATATCAGTATTATTATGGGGCATTTAGTTGCTGGTTTTTCCCTTGACAGAGCATTTTGGGGGTGAAATTTGGTAAAATGGGCTGATTTCGGCCTGATTATTTCGGTCAAAAATTCAATAAAAGCCCCGGATTCGGTCGATGGATTAGGGTGCAATACCGATAAATTGAGCCGATAGCATCAGTCAACAAATGAGCCGGAGTATGAGCCATGACAGAGTATGAAATCACCCAATGGATGCGGGAAAAGATCAAAGACGAAGGATTTACCGATGCCACCACGCTGGCCGAGAGTTTTCTGAAGGCCCACCAGATTAACGACGCACTGGACCCGGATTTTTCATTGTCACTGGATGTGGGCTTTAAGGTGGCCCAGGAAGTCCGCGATCAACAGATGGTCATGGTTGCCGGCTAACAGAAGGCGGCGGGGCATTGAAGGCAGCAATAACGGGCATTTCTGTCAGAATGCCCGACGCAAAGGCAAATCACATAATATCCCCAAAAGAAACAGTTAACTACCCCTAGTTTTTAGTTTTCTACATAGGTATTCATGAAAAAGGTCAAAATAAATTGTGACGATATAAAAAACAGTGAAACATTTCATTCTGTTTTCCAAAGGGTTTTTGGATTTCCCGGTTTCTACGGTGAAAATATGAATGCGTGGATTGACTGTATGAGTTATCTTAATGATCCGGAAGCAGGCATGTCGGATATCCACTGTGTAAAAGGGGATTTCGTTCTCCTCGAACTTGACAATATGTCAACTTTTAAAGAACGATGTCCGGGGCTATATGAAGATTTGGTAGAATGCTCCGCTTTTGTGAATTACCGCCGTGTAGAAAAAAGAGAACATCCGATTTTAATGCTCTCTTTTTATGCATAATATCTATGCCAAGATTGCGTTAATATATTTTGGTGTATTTGTTTCAGCGGTTTTGGTTCTGGCAGTGATATGTATTAATTGTATACCATCTGAACGAACGATTTATTTTTTACGGTTTTCTTAATTAATTGGGTTTAAATAAAGATTCCGAGAGCCTTTATTTAAATTTGCCAAGTCGAACACCAAAAACTGGTTTATGGAGCGCTGAATGCGAACTGCTTTATGTTTTATCGTGATCGTGATGGTTTCGAGTTTTGCGTCTGCGCAGGAGGAAATCAAGTCTATTCATGTGATTGTGGCTCTCTGTGATAATGACAGCCAGGGGATTGTTCCGGTCCCCAAAACACTCGGCAACGGCGATGACCCAAAGAACAATCTCTATTGGGGCGCTCTGTATGGGACAAAGTCTTACTTCAAGCGAAGCAAGGATTGGACGCTGCTGGAAACCCGGCAAAAGGTTAACAAGAGCATCCTGGAACGTGTCATCCTTAAACATCATAAAAAGCCGGTCTATCTTGTCGCTGATGCTTATCGGGGCGTGAATATTAAGAGGGCCGTGGAGGATTTCTTTCATTCCGTCGCCGAAAATCAGTCACAGACTGTTCAATACAAAGAGACGAAAATCGGCATTAAAGGCAAGGCCGACTTGACCGTTTATGTGGGGCATAACGGCTTAATGGATTTTCAACCGGCCCCGATTGCCGCCAAAGAGGGCAGCACAGGCCACGGCGCGATTGTCCTGACCTGTAAGAGCAAAGCGTATTTCAAACCGATCCTGTCTGAAGTCGGCAGCCGGTCCGTGCTGCTGACAACCGGTTTTATGGCGCCGGAGGCATACACATTGGAAGCGACCCTTGCCGGCTGGATCGCAGGTGAAAGCCCCGCGCAAATCAAAGAACGAGCGGCACAGGCATATCACAAATATCAAAAATGCGGCCTAAAAGGCGCCAGACGCCTGTTTTATTCAGAATAAAGTGCGACTGTCACTGTCTAAAATTATGCCGACCAGATCAGGTTCCTTTGCTTTAGTAACTCATTTCTTCTATCTTTTTGGGGCATTAACAGCCTCGATTTCCTTTTTTTGATTTTTTTTGAACTTTTCAGGGGGGCTGTGTTACTTTATAGACGGAATCAATTATGGGAAATGGAGGCGAACAATCCGGCCGGATCGATGTGGTTGAGGCCATGTATCATGAGCATGGCCCTGCGGTTCTGCGTTTTCTGCAGCGTCGAACCGGAGCTCAAACAGCTGAAGATCTTTTGCAGGAAACCTTTGCGCAGGCTCTTTGTCATCTGAATCGTTTGGATCGTGTGCAGTCCGTCCGGGCGTGGCTGATCGCGATTGCCCGAAACCAGTTCATCAATGAACTGCGAAAAAAGCGGGCTCTTTCATTCGAGTATTTACAGGATTTTCCCGCCAAAGCTGAGCAGGCAGAAAATCCTCGATTAGAGGCCATGAGAGAGGCCATTAGGCGTCTGCCGAAGGATCAGCAAGAGGTCATATTATTAAAATGGCATGATGGACTCTCCTATCAGGAAATATCGCAGGTTTTGAATATCCCACTCGGGACCGTTCGCTCTCGTTTGCATCATGCCCTCAGCAAGCTGCGTGAAATCATGGAGGCTAAAAGCTCTTCAGGTCATTTATAAGGAAAGGAAGTAGTAAGATGAACCATCAAATTCTTGAATCACTGCTGATGGACCAAGCATTCGGGGAACTGAGTCCGGAATGCGATCAGCTTCTGACGGCGTATCTTGAAGAGCATCCGGAATATAAAACCCTGGCCGAATCAATAAGTAACACCGCGGCTATCGGGCAAGAAGCGGTTGCCCGGGAAACACCGCAGATACTTCCTTCCTTCTCTTTGGAGCGAATGCAGGTTGCCCAAAAGAAAGAGACCCGAAAGTACTACGGCCGCTGGTGGGTTTCAACAGCAGCCTGCCTTGTATTCGGAATTCTGATTGGCGTTCTATCCACCTCCGGCAATGAACGCTTCAATGACACCGATTTAATTATCGGTTTGGAGACATTGTCTGCAGGTACAAAAGCCGAATCTCCCGGCCTGGAAAGTGTCCAGGCATTTTGGTCTGCTCAAAGTTATATCAAGCAGTTTCAGGAGAATCGTACAAAGCGAAATGAAAGCAATTCGAGTTCGATTTTTCAACAGAATGTTGAGAAATTTAAAAAGAGAGGTGCTCTATGAATCAAACATTCAAAGTTATAAGTATTTCAACATTAATCTGTATCCTATTCTTTGTTGGTTGTTATAACAAACGGATCGTCTGGTCGCCGGATGGACAGTGGGGAGCGATCTGCGGTGACGGGGGATTGTATTTTACCGATTCGGACGGGGATATTTCTAAAAACATGCATCCAGGTGTGTATCGGGCGACGTGGTTTCCGGACGGCAGGCATCTGGCCATTGAAGAGGGCACCTCTATCAATACTTGGGATGAGTTAGAAAAGATCGTTTCGGATGAAGACCGAAAGAAATATCTGCGACATGCGAAGTTTCTTCGTGATGTTTCCACGCCGGCTGAATGGAAGGCCAAAACGGAAATCCTGCTGGAAAACAAACTCTTATCAAAGGATGAATTGACGGTGGTCCAGATATACTTTCGCGACAGAGCAGGCCGGCCGTTTTCAGAGAGTGTGCTGAAAAGCTGGAATAAAGATCTGACATTTTATTATCATTTCCTTCGCATCGGGCTTTGGGATGGTAAGAAATTCTCGATTCAAAAAACGCTCTGGAGTTCCTGTCAGCGGCTCTGGGACATGCGGATTTCAAAACACGGCCGGGTTGTGGCGTTTACATCGGCATTTCCCAATCGGACTCCGGAAGATGAAGACGAAAGGCAGATTTCATCTCTCTGGGTTGCTGATCGTGTATCCGGAAAAAAAGTTCTGCTGGATCAGAATGTGGCTCTGTATCCAGACTGGAACGCAGACGGTCGAACACTGGTCTATGTTCGCTCATTTGGTGACAGTGAGGCTGGTAATGCAATCGGCACGCTTTTGCAAATCCAGGTTTGTAATGAGCAGGGGCTGTTGTTGGAGAATTTTTCCAAGCCAAAATCGCTGGCCGGGTTGGTTGCGAATGAGTACACGAAAGTACGCTGTCTTTCGGACGGGCGTGTACTCTTTTCCTCAATGGAGTTGACCCTGCCGATTATTGGCAAAGACGTGCCGGATCATAAACAGCTTTTTGTGCTGGACCTGCAAAGACAGGCGACGATCACACGATTAATTCCACGCGGCACACTGGATCAGACCCGCCGCTTCAATCTGGATTTCTTCGAAGTCAGTCCCGATGAAAGCATGGTTTCACTCTTAGACGATGAAGGCCGTGTCGGAGTACTGACGATGGCGTCCGGGCAGTTTACCATGCTGCAGGGCGAAGGTCTGGGTGATGAAGTGGTTGTGCCGGTCTGGAGATATCCGAATGATTTATGTTATGTTGATAAGGATAGCGATTCCTTTAAGAAGGTTGTCCTTTGCCAGGCGGGTGAGAATGGGAAGTGGGACAAACCCCGCAATCTCAGCAAAAACTGGTCGAAGCAGGTTCGGCAAAGCGGCTGGCTGGAAATGAGATAATATTTTCGGTTTTTGTGATTGGTTTCGCATATTTGAAAGGTGCCATGATGGAAAAGATAGAGAAAATATTGTTCTGGTGTATGATTCTGGGCTTTGCGGTTCAGTTATTCTGGATGGGGATGATTATTTTTGGAGGTGAATGGATCTATTCATTTCATTCGGGACTCTGGGGAATGGATAAATTGATCGCAAAAGAACTGTTCATGACGGCCAATTTTATTGGGATAGGTATGTGGAAAATGGCCGTGATGCTCTTCTTTGGAGTTCCCTGGGTTGCGATGAAGATTGTTGGGAAATAGTTCGGGGCTTGATATGATCTCTGCAAGAGTGAATGATACGGGGCAGGAACCGTTTCATTACCCGGATGTCAATGAGAGGCAGGTGGCTATCACTATTTAATCTTGACTTGGCAAGGGGATTTTTGATAAAATTGTGGACGTCGCTGGGAGAAATTATGTTTTGTAAGGGTTTATGGGAACTGAGATCAAAAGAAACGATCATTCATTTGCATGGTTTAACGCCACGCAGTTTCTCGGCGTGCTCAACGATAATATCTTCAAACTGCTTGTCGTTTATTTTCTGATTGGAACCGGCGACGCCCAGGAAGCCATCCGGGTTCAGCCTATTGCCCAGGGCTTAAGTACTCTGCCGCCTCTTCTCTTTCTGTCTTATGCGGGACGATTAGCGGACCGATACAGCAAACGCAACCTCATTATAGGGTGCAAAGTGTTGGAGCTTGGTGTTATGCTGCTGGCAGTGTTAGCATTCTGGACGGGAGCTCGTGTTGTCCTTGGCGGTGTCCTTTTTTTGATGTATGCCCAGACCGCGTTCTTTGCACCAAATAAATACGGTATCATCTGTGAGCTGGTTGCCCCGGATCAGGTCATACGTGCCAACGGACGCGTGCAGGCCTGTTCATACATCGCTATTTTGCTGGGGATGATTGTCACTCCATGGGTCTCAAAAAATGTTGCGGAGCATTATATCGCACCGGCGATAGGCTGTGTATTGATCGCCGCGGCAGGGGTGGCTTTCAGTGTCGCGGTCAAAACCACAAGGCCGGCGGGAAGGACGCCACAAGCGTCTATTATATTTATCCGTGATATCGTACGAACTTTTCGGAGTATATCTCACAAGAAAGGATTGCTCTGGGCAATCCTCGGCTCAGCCTATTTTTCATTTGTCGGTATTTCACTGTATTTCTGCATTATTCCTTATGGAATGAGCCAACTTGGAATGACCAAAGAAAACAGTACCTATCTCTTCATCTTTGCGATCGTGGGGATTGCCTTGGGATCGCTTCTTGTCGGCAAGATCCATGCTAAGCCGGATCGCAGCAGGATCATCCCTGCCGGGATATTGGGATTGGGGATATTTTCACTGCTGCTGGGTATGATCAAGCCGGATTATTGGTTTGCCGGTGGATTACTGTTTCTCATGGGCGTCGGCGCGGGGATGTTTGTGGTTCCGATCAATGCTTATATACAGCTTACAAGCCCACATGATCGCAGAGGTGAGATTGTCGCGGCCTCTGAATTTCTGAGTCGGTTAAGTACTCTCGCAGCGATTGGGATTTTCATGGTTCTGAGTCGAACCATCCAGTTGTCTGCGGCTCAGCTGCTGGTCGCATTTGGTCTGGTGGCGGTGCTGGCCGGAGTGTCTATCTTCATCGTTTTTGTTAAAAAGTAGCGTTGTTGATTATCGTTTTAAGCTTTTCTCTTCAGGATAACAGCCCCACTATTCCTCTTTTGCCATTGAACCAACTTGGTATCATATCGTATAAAGCCCTTGATATACATAGGCTCCGGTTTGGGATTAAATCAGATAAGATTAGTGCAAAAAGGAGAAAGGAAATGTTATCCAAAACTCTGACAAAACAGCTTAATGAACAGATCAACCTTGAGTTCTATTCTTCGAACCTTTACCTGCAGATGAGCGCATGGTGTTCGCATAAAGGTTTTGACGGCTGTGCAGCCTTTTTGAAACAGCACGCGAATGAGGAAAGATCGCATATGGAGAAGCTGTTCAATTATGTTCATGAGACCGGGGGGCTGCCGATCATCGGTGCCATCGAAGAGGCACAAAGCGATTGGGAATCGGTCCATCAGGTGTTCGAGGCTACTTTTGAGCATGAAAAGAAAGTCTCGCAGGCAATTAACAAGCTTGTTAAGCAAGCTTTTCAGGAAGAGGATTTTTCAACATTCAACTTCCTGCAATGGTACGTGGCCGAACAGCATGAAGAGGAGCACCTGTTCAAATCGATACTTGATAAGCTGGACTTGTTCTCCTCCGGTTATGACATGGACTCTGAACTTGGACACATGGCCGGCAGGTGAGGATGCTGTCTTTGACTGATCTGTGGCGATGTCGTGGGGGAGCGATGGCAACAGGCTTGGTGTTTCTGTTTCATCAGGCCGACCAGATCAGGTACATGCCTACCACCAACAGCAGGATGCCGCAGGCTTGGCGGATTCTGGCGGTTAGATGTGATTTTTGGTCCCAGTTGAGGAATTTTTGCAGGCGCGGGCCTACGGTGCCGGCCAGGACGATGAAACCGCAGTGGCCGGCGCTGTAAAGCAGTACGAGCGCGGTTGAATACAGGAAATTGCTTTGTGCGTGGTCAAAGACGATCACCAGCAGCGGGGCCATATACGCAAAGGTGCATGGCCCGACGGCAGCGCCAAAGACCAGTCCCAGCACAAATGCCCCCCAGATACCGGTTTTGGTTTTGCCGGACATATTTGGTGATGACCACGGCAGTGAGATCACGCCCAGCAGCACTAATCCAAAGGCCAGAAAAACCACGGCGACCAGGTACTTGCCCCACGGGCCGATGTCGCCCAGCATGCGGCCAAACAGGGCGGTAATGACTCCGATGGCGACGGTGGACAGGAAGATGCCCAGTGAAAACAGGGCCGATAGTCCGAAGGCACGTCGGGTATGAGTGACCTGTCCGCGATTGACATAGGCGACTACCAGTGGAATCGATGCCAAGTGGCAGGGGCTTAGCAGAATGCTCAAAATTCCCCAGCCAAAAGCCGCGGCGGCTGTCCAGGCGGTGCCTTGTTCGGATAAACGTTCTAAAAATGTAAATAGTTGCTGAATCATGGTCAAATCTCAAAATGTTAAAAGTGATTCGCTTTCGTATATATCATCGTAAAACAGGAATTCAGCGTTGCCGGGCTGTTTAAACGCCTTCCTAACCCTGGCAATTTCCAGAACAACCCGTTTCACTCGGAATGACGTTGTCGTCTGTAAGGTTTTCCGGATTAGGCCGAGGCGGTCCCGACTGGTTTAATAATTCATCCCACTTGGCAAGGATGTCTTCTTTGGAAAAGACATGTATATGACGGAACAGCTCCTTGCCATCCGCGTCAAAGAAGATTTGTACGGGAATTACTTGTATTCCGTACTGCTTGGCTTTGTCTCTGTTGGCTTTGACGTCCACAAAGGCGACTTCAAAATCCGTCTGTTCTTCGGCCAGTTCGGTCAAGATGGGCATCATTGCATCACAGGGCTTGCAGCCGTGAGAGCCGAGTTCCAGCAGAACGGGTTTGCCTTTGCCGATGATGCTGTCATCAGACAAGCTTTCGGCCTGCTGCTGGGTTTTCAGATTTTTGGCCGTTACCAACGCAAAGACCGCGATAAACAGTCCGCCGATAATCAGGTACTTTCGAGTATTTTCCTTCATGGACTTCGATTCCTTATTATATTCTTGGGTTATTGTTTTTCGGCGATAAACCAGCCGTCTGTTTTTAAACAGAATTTGACCAGCATCAGCATGACGGGCACTTCGATGAGTACGCCGACAACCGTTGCCAACGCTGCGCCCGATGACAGGCCGAACAGCATGACCGCGGTCGCGATGGCAACTTCAAAGTGATTGGACGCGCCGATCATGGCCGACGGGGCAGCGTCGGTGTACTTGAGCTTCAGCAGTTTACTGAGGCCATAGCCTAAGGCGAAGATCAGTACCGTTTGAATGAACAGCGGCACGGCAATCCAGACGATGGTCAATGGATTGGACAAAATCGTCTCACCTTTGAAGGAAAACAGCAGCACCAGCGTCACCAGCAACGCGATGATCGTGATGGGTGTCAGCACATGCAGAAACTTTTCCTTGAACCAATCCTCGCCTTTATGCGCGATGATCCATTTGCGTGAAATGAAGCCGGCCGTCAGCGGCAGGGCAACATAGACGGCAATCGACAGCAGCAACGCCTGCCACGGTACGGGCAGCTTGCCGACGCCAAGCAAAAATCCGCCGAGCGGGCCGTAGAGAAACAGCATCGCCAGCGAATTGATCGCGACCATGACCAGCGTGTGCCCGTCGTTACCCTTGGCCAGGTAGCCCCAGACCAGCACCATCGCGGTGCAGGGTGCGATGCCCAGCAGGATGCAGCCGGCCAGGTAGCTGCGCCACAACGGTACCTGCAGCATCTTGACCGAATCTGTCGTTTCTTCCGTGACTATCTTCAGCGTCTCTGTATCATACCAGACCACGGTTCCGGCTCCATACGTTTCGCCGACCTGAACGGTTTGGTCCTGCAGCTTTACCACGTCCATTTCGTCCGGGCCGATGAAACCCAGAAACAGCGTTCCCAAAAAGAAGATGGCAATTGCGTACATGGTGAATGGCTTGATCGCCCAGTTGATAAACAGCGTCAGGCCAACCGGTTTGATGCTTTTGCCGGCTTTGAGGACTTCGGCGAAGTCAATCTTGACCATGATCGGATACATCATGAAAAATAAGCAGATCGCAATTGGGATCGAGATGACGGGGGCGCCGTTCACGGTGATGGCCATGCCGTCCAGTGTCCGGGCAAGCCCCGGGGCGAATTTGCCAAGCGCAATGCCGCCGATGATGCACAAACCCACCCAGACGGTTAAGTATCGCTCGAAGATACTCATGCTTTTAGTGTCTAATTTACTGTTACTTGTTTCCATTGGTCTTGTCTCCTGTTAGAAACAATGGAGCAGGATAAAAATGTTTCTCAAGTTTCTGTTTGTTGTTTTTATTTACAGCCCTGACCGACGGCGGCTGTTTCCTTATACTGGATGCCGTTCTTTGCGGCAGCCGTGGTAAGATATTTGTCCATCTGACCTGCCGCTCCGCCTCGCACCATAGCGCCGATTTTCAGTGCGTTTCCAATTTCTTCCGAGGAAATGCCGAGACTTTTGGCTTTCTCCGTGTGATATTTAACACAGGGTTGACAGTTTGCGGAAACAGAGGCTCCGATTGCGATGAGTTCTTCGATTTTTTCGTCGATCATCGTATACTCTCCTTGACTTACTGGATGATTTGCTTGATGTCATCAGCGGAAGGCACTTTGCCGGTGACTTTGACCTGGCCGTCCACGACCAGTGCGGGCGTGGTCATCACGCCGAAGGCCATGATCTGGGACAGGTCGGAAACTTTTTCCAGTTCAGCGTCAGTGCCGAGTTCACTGATGGCCTGTTGAGCGTTTTGATACAGCTTGTCGCATTTCCCGCAACCGGTGCCGAGAATTTGAATTTTCATTGTTATCAACTCCTTTTTAAAATTGAATCAGGTTAAAAGTCCAGCCGACTCAATCAGATTGAAAATTAAGCCAACCGCGGTAAACATGGTCAGCAGCAGCAGGAAGAAAATCAACAGTAATTTCGGTTTCATGACCTGCTTGAGCATCATAAATTCCGGGAAACTGGCGGCGACGGTACTCATCATAAACGCCAGCGCGGTTCCGATCGGCAACCCTTTATCTATTAATGATTTGGCGACGGGAATGACGCCGCTGGCGTTGGAGTAGAGCGGAATTCCCAGCAGCGTTGCCGAAGGAACTGTCCACCATTGGCCGGCACTGAGGTGTTTGATGACGAAACTTTTCGGCACAAAGCCGTGCAGGGCCGCCCCGAGTCCGACGCCGATGACGACCCACTTCCATACGCGGCTGAAAATCGTTTTCAATTCATCCCGTGCAAATTCGTGGCGATCGCGCATGGTCATCTTGACACGTTCAGCGTGTTGTGCGGCGGTGGTATGGTTGGCAGCTTGTGCGGCCAGCGGAGTGAGATATTTTCCGGCGCCGATTAAATCAATAAAAGCACCGCCGATAACGCCGGCTAAAATGCCGACGGCCACATAGCAGACGGTAAACTCAGGGCCCAGCTGTTGTCCCAGCAGTACAATGGCGACCTCATTAATAATCGGCGAAGTAATCAAAAATGACATCGTGATGCCGATGGGGATGCGGGCCTGGGTAAAGCCCAGAAACAGCGGAATACTGGAACATGAGCAGAACGGCGTGATTGCACCGAACGCCGCGGCGGCGACATAGCCGAACACGCGGTGTTTGCCGGACAGGTACTCACGGACGCGCTCAACATTTAATGCGGCCCGCGCCCAGGCGATGATATAGATCATCACGATCAGCAGGGTAAAGATTTTGGTGGTGTCTTCGATGAAAAAGTGCAGACTGCCTGCCAGGCGGTCGCCTTCGGTCATGCCGCACAGGTCATAAATAATCCAGTCGGCCAGTTTGGTGAAGACTGATAAGATACTAAAATGTTGTGTTTCTGCAGTGCTCATCTTATACCGCCCCTTCGGGGCTTGAATTTACTATTCTCGCTTTTTCCGGAGGCTTACGCCTCCGGCTACGAAACTGCCACCCCTTTGGGGTTTTTAAGGAATCGCCTTCGGCGATACTGTTTAAATAGATTCCTCGGCTTCGCTCGGAATGACTATTGTACGTTTTCGGTATCCTCAGCGTCCTCGGTGGTTCATTATTCATTTAACATTCGAAGAAGCTGCTGCTGTTCTTCGGCCTGTACCTTGAGGCATTCCTTGATACAGTCCATGAAACCCAGCAGGCAAGGGGTTTTGACACGGTACATGACATTGAGGCCGTCTTTGCGGCTGGTCAGTACGCCAGCGTTCACCATGACCGACAGGTGTTTGCTGAGATTTGTCCGCTCGGTGCCAACGATTTCAGCGATATCGCAGACGCACTGCTCGCCGTCCTTGAGATAATCCAGCACCGCCATGCGTATCGGATGAGCAATCGCTTTGGCAATCGCCGCCTGTTTTTCATATAAATCCATCATTATTTCAAATCGCCTTCATGTAACTATGTGACCATTTTTTCACATAGTAACGTAGTTCGATTTCCAATGCAAGATTTTTTTGAAAATTATTTTTCGATTTGCGATTCTGGAGAGGTTTCTCCCTGTTTTTGCTGGAGATCTCGCTGGGCGCAGATGGCGGCGGCAGCGCCGCTGACAAGGATGACGCCAAAGGTCAGCTGGGCCGCGGTGAGGTGTTCGTCAAAGATGACGCGCGAGGCCAGAAAGGTGATAAACGGCGACGACAGCAGGGTCATCGAGGGGATGGTGGCGCCGATGCGCTTGATGGCGACATAAAAGAACACGTGGCCCAGGGCGATGGAGATGATCGCGCTGGTAACAAGTGTGATCCAGCCTTTTGCGTGCAGATCCAGCAGTTGGGCCGGCTCGCCGAGGGCAAATCCCAATGCGGCCATGACAAAGACCATATAGACGGTAATCATTGAAAAGCCCAGTCGGGAGTCGATATTGCGAAAGGCGATTTTAGCCAGGATGATATAGACTGCCCACGACATGGAACTGGCGACCGCCAGAAACGCACCCCAGAAAGATGTTTTCAATGACAGATCCGGCTGATAGAGTATGACGCCGACCACGCCGGTGATCGAGCAGCTTAAGCCCAGCCAGAAAAATCGGCTTTTCAATAACGCGCGTTCTTCGGCAAAAAAGAAGATCGAAAAGCCCGCCACCCAGATGACCGAGCTTTTGTTCAGTAACATGACAAAACCCGGCTCGCCGTGATAAAATGAACCCGCCCAGCAGGTCTGCATGATGACGTTGGCGCCCATCGGCAGCAAGGCCCACAGCCAGAGCCGGCCGCTGACATTGCCTTTGCGGATGTTGACGATCAGTACCGGCAGCCAGAACAGGCACGCCACGACATACCGCGCGAAGTTCTGTGTCCAGACGTCCACGTAGCGGGTCAAATATTCAATCTGCAACGAGCCGACAGTCCAGCAGCTTAGGAATCCCAAACAGCACAGCCCAGCAATGGTGTCGAATCGTTGTTTGCCGGGCGTCATTCGCCGTCAACCTTATAGCTGTCGCCGTCGATGCGGATGTGTGTTTGCAGATTCTTGGCTGTCTCGAAGGTGTAGTCCGTGTCGGCTTTGACAGTGACGGTTTTGCCGTCGGCGATGATTTTCAGCGGCAGTTGGGGCTGGCGGTTATGCAGAATGTTGGCAAATGTAAAGGCTTTCTCCAGTCCATCGCCGGTTTTATAGTTGGCGACTTCGTCCGGCTGGGCCAGGCGCGTGCCGTCATAGATGGATTCATCGGCTAACGCCTTTAATTGCCCATACACCTGCTCGATGCTGTCGTCGGTATGCGCTTCGATCGAGACCGGGCAGCGCTCTACTGCAGCTTTGACAAACGGCTTCCATTGGCAGCGTGTCATGTCGCGGTAGGCGTAAAATGCCAGGTCAGCGGTGATATTTTTGTCGCGGATGCTTTCGAGATAGTCGATGATCTCTTCTCGGCTCCACTCAGGCTTCAGTTGAATCGGTTCAATTGCCTGAAATATCTTTTTCGAATCGGGCAGCCGCGGATCGATGTGCAGAAAGACCGCCAGGTCTTCAACACATTGCTCGGCGTCCTCTTTGACAAACGGCGCGATAAAGACGGCCAGTTTTTTTCGGTCTTCGGGTTTTCGAATATTGATCTTTTCATAATCGACAAACGCCATAAGCTGCTCACAGCACAGGCGGTCGGAAATTTTATAGACTTCAAAATCTTCTTCTTCGACATCATTGAGCAGCTTGTCGAAAGTTTCGTCATAAATACGGAACCGGCTGCCGTGCTCGTAGCCGAACAGAGTCTCGGCCTTAACAAACATGCGTTCATCCCGGCGGTGGCGGCAGAACTGGAAGGCTTTTTGATACTTGCCATAAGACCGCAGGAAATTGGCGAAGTTCAGGTGCGTCAGCGGTGCATCGAGATACCGTCGCAGCAAGCTGTCCAATTTCTGATATTGTTTCTGATTGATCGTCGCCTCGTCATACATGCAGTGAATATGTCCGGAGTTGTGGGCAACAATAGTAACTTGCTCATTGCGGATCGCCCGCTGGGCTTTGTCGGAGATTTCCGTGCCGTTAAACCACATGGGCTTGGTGACGAGCCGGCGATTATTGGTAATAATCCCTTCATTGATGTCGATGAAGTTCTGCGAGTGCAGGGGTGTCAGAACCATATAGATATCATCGAGGGGGATCCCGCAGACAATAAACGCCGCCGCGGCATACAGTGTCGAAAGTGAGACACATTCGCCAGCGCCGACTTCGTAGCCATCTCGGAGTCGGAAGGCGTTCATCGCTTCGACGGTTTCTGTTTTCCAATAAGGGATAATGTCGCCTTCGTACTGGTCCAGTCCGAAGTGCCGGCGGATATCGACGTCAAAATAATACTGATCGCCCGTATAACCGAACAGGGCGTTACTTTCGGCAATGCGATCCGGGGCGATGTAGTCACTGAAACGTGACATCTCGGTGTCTTTGTGCGTCAGGCCCCAGGTGTTCAGGTCGAGGTTGAACTCGTATTCGTCCATGACAAACTGGCGCATCCGCATCAGGCGGCGATACGTGCTTTTACCTTTGAGCTTTTGAAAGGTCTCTTCGTCGCGCCATTTCCAAATGGCCGGGCTCATGATATTAGCCAGCACCAGGCTGTACATCAGTTCCGGGAAGACAAAAATTTCCATATCCGACAGTGTGACTGCCGAGCTGTATTTTTCAAGATTGTCGAAATTCATCGCAGTATCCATACTATAATGTGAGTTTGTGTTGCAGTATTTATCATAGACCAAGTGGTCGATGAGTCAAGTGTCAAATTTGCTTGCCTTTTAATTGCTGTTTGCGGCCGGTGTGTTTGCTGTGATAGGCTTTGATGGCAGCCAGGCTGAGTCGATAGCTGAGTTTGGCGACGATCAGGCCCAGGATAAGGCCGCCGACGAGCAGTTCCATTCCGATAGTGGAAATAACTTCCCAAATCTGTTTCCAGAGGTCGGTTGTGAACAATTCCGTCATAAACCGGCGGATATTCAATGTCTGGGCGAAAATAGCTTCAATATGTTTAGAATCAACGGCGGGCTGCTCTCTGAAAAAGCCCAGAAACAGTCGTCCCACCCGATAACAGGGGTAATAGATAAACGGCGCCGTCAGCGGGTTGCTGACCCAGATAAACAATACGGCCATTGCTTTGTTGGCCCGAAATATCGCGGCAAAGAGCAATGCCAGCAGGATATGCAGTCCGAAAAAAGGCAGCCAGGCGGTAAACAGTCCGATGGCGATGCCGCGAGCGATGCGTTCGGGCGAATCGTCCGTGTGCAGAACCCGGTATTTGATAAATCGAAGTACCGGGCGAAATCGTATGAGCAGTCTCAGTCGTAGGGTCATGGGATTGTTTACTCGACTGGCTCGTATTTGTGCGAATTTAATTGGCTGGTGATTTTTTCCAACACCAGTTCGATCGGAACGTGCTTGATGAGATGAGCCGGGTTTTCGCTTTCGATGGTTCGAGGCCGATTGAAAGGGTCGATGGCCGCGACTCGTTCCGGACGGTTGTATGAGCCGACGCGCATCGGATTGGTATGGCCAAAGATTACCACAGTCGGTATATTCAGGGCGTCAGCGATATGGCCGGGGCCGGTATCATTGGAAATGACCGCTGAAGATTGGCCAAGCAGGGCAATCAACTCTTTTATACTCGTCTGTTCGGATAAATCGGTAACAGGTACCTTGCAGCGTTGGACAATTGCGTCGATAACGGGTCGGTCTTTGACTGTTCCGACCGTGACCACGGCGAAGCCGAATTTATCATGAATCTGTTCGGCGACACTGGCAAACCGCTCGGCCGGCCAGCATTTGCTTTCATGGGCGGAGCTGGGAACCAGAACGAGGAAAGGTTTATCCTGAATCTTTGCCTGTGTGAGCTTTTCATGGACGGAGTCAACCGCCTCTTTTGGGGGAGCAATCTCACATTCGGTGACAAATTCCGTGATGCCGGCGGCATTCAGCATGTCATGATAGCCGTCCAGCAGGTGCATCGATGCCGGCGGGGCGATTTTGTGCGTATAGAACAAACCCCCACCTTCCCGGGCATTGGCCATGCCGATACGGGTTCGGCAACCGGTCATTTTGCCGAACAGGGCTGTCCGAAATAATCCCTGAAGGTCCAGTACCAAGTCAAAACGCCCGTTTTTGAGTTGCTTGGCAAATTTTCGTAAGTCTTGGAAAGCATGAATGTTATAATACCAATGTCCGAGCCGCTTGCGGTCAAACAGCAGGATTTCATCCACTTGATCCGTGCATTCCAGCAGCGGGGCAAATTCGGTGCGGACCAACCAGACCAGCCTGGCTTTTGGCAGCGCTTTGCGCAGCGAGCCTAATACCGGCATTGCGTGGACGATATCGCCCAAGGCCGAAGGCTTGATGATCAGGATGTTTTGATAGTCTTTGCCCATCATTCGGTTTTCAGTTCGTGGATTCGCGGGTATTCTACGCCAAAGTGAGCCGCAGGGCAATGGTTATCGCAAAAACGCGGAAAAATCGACGTTATGGTCTTGTGTGGGAAGTCTTTGAAAGTGGTTAGAAATGCCGTTTTCTTTTGACATTTTATTGACATTCACCTGCCTTGCCGCTACCTTATGACAAACTGTCTTACCATTGAATAGAACGATGCTCACTGGGTTAAAGAGTCAAGGATGGAGTCATGACAAAACCGACAATTTCATCTTATCTGCGCGACCATATCGACGACATCGGTAAGAAAAAGGAACCTGGTCCATACATTACAATCTCCCGGCAGTGGGGTTGTGACGGGTACGGGTTGGGCCAGCTTTTGATTGATAAGCTCAATGAGCGGGATGACGAGAATCGCTGGAAGCTGTATTATAAGGAACTGCTCAAGCAGCTTGGGGAAGATACCGGGCTGACCGAGGAGATTCTGGAAAAGGAACGGTTGTCTAAACCCAGTCTGTTAAAGGACTTCCTGCGAGGTTTGAAGAAAAACGGAATTCCTGACGGCTATGAGATTCGCAACAATATTACGATGATGGTCCGGACGGTGGCGTTTGACGGCCATGCGGTGATTATTGGGCAGGGTGGCACCGCCGCGACGGCGGATTTGGCTAACGGCCTGAGTGTGCGGGTTGAGGCTCCCAGGGACTGGCGGGTGGCGCGGATTTGCCGACGGGATAAGCTCGAAAAGAGCGTTGCGCTGGCAAAAATTGAAGAAATCGAGAAAAGTCGGTTGCATTTGCGGAAGATTTACGAGCAGCAGAACTCTCGCGAGCCGGCTTTTAACCTTGTTTTTGATAATGCGACTTTCTCCAATGATGTGATTGTCGAAATGATTATTAAAGCGATGGAAGAAAAGGGGTTAGTACCTAAAGCTGATGAAAGTTGAGATGCGATAGCGGTTGTTTTAGGCTTGATTTAACAATAAAGTTAGGTATTTTTCTGGACATGCGCCGAAGTTTATGTAAGATGCACTTTTTAGAACAAAAAGAAATCGAGACGATTTCGGCTGACTGAAACGGACTTTTTAAATTCCGGAAAGCACGATGGAACTGATTAAAAAGATTAAAGAAGCAGAAAAGCAGGCGAAAGAGACTGTTGATAAGGCCCGACAGGATGCGGCGGATGTGCTGGACGCCGCCAAGAGTCAACGAGCTGACTCGCTCAAGCAGGCTCAGCAGCGACGACTTGAAGCGGTTTCAAATGCCGTTTCAGAAGCTGAAAGTCAGGGTACGCAACAGGTTCAGCAATTATCACAGCAGGGCGACGGCGAGGTTGAGGCCTTGAAAGCGTCCTGTTCCGCGAAAGTTCAGACCTGTGTGGACAAGGTTGTTTCACATCTGCAGCAAGCCATATAATCAGTGAAACATTCAAAATTTGATTAAAAAACGGGTGATGCGGTCGGCTTGAAGTGTGGCCAAAACGCCTGAAAAGACCCTAAAGTCTTATATAATAAAAAGTTAACGTTAATTGTGGGAAGCATACATGGCAATTGCGTCGATGCAAAAAGTGATGATCGTTGCGCACCGCAGCCAGGTGACTGAGTTACTGTCAGCCCTGCAGGACTGTGGCGTCGTTCAGATATTGGATGCCGAGCGAGCAATGGTCAGCAAAGAATGGCCCGAATTAATGGTTGAAACACGCCGTCATCGCGATCTGGAAGAGTCGATTGATCGCCTTGACAAGGCGATTGCCTTTCTCAAACCCTATGCGGGTAAAGATCAGAGTTCACTGTTTGCTCCCTTGGTTGAGATTGATGCCTCTACCTATGGTAATGTGACCGGTGCTGAAGACAGCACGGAAATTCTGGATGATGTTGAATCGGTTCGTGACGGAATGGAAAAACTGGCCTCCGAAACGGAAAACGATGCGGCAACTCTGGATAAACTGCTGCCGTGGGAAACATTGGCGATCCCTGTCGAACAACTGGGCGGTTTGAGTTCCTCAACGACGTTTGCCGGCCTGATTGCCGACCAGAATTTTGCAGAAGCACAGGAGAAACTGGATGAACTCGGTGCGGCGATTGAAGTGGTTGCCGACGAAGACCGAACGAAGGCCTGCATTGTCGCATGTTTGAATGAAACCGCGGGCGATGTCAGCAAGGCGTTGCGGTCGGTTGATTTTGAAGCGGCCGCCTTCGAAGGTCTGACCGGGGTGGTTGCCGACAAGATCGCAAGTCTGAAGGCTCGCCAGCAGGAGATTGCCAAAGAGCAGGCTGATCTGGAGGCCCAGGCAACTGAGTTGGCCAAGGACCGAGTCAAACTGCAAATGCTCTTTGATCATCACCAGAACCTTCACGGCCGGGTGGTGACGGAAGCTACTTCGCCGGCAACTGACCATGCCGTTTTCATTGAGGGCTGGGTATGCAAGCGAAATTACAAAAAGCTTGAAAAGATCGTGGCCCGGTTTGACGCCTCTGATTTGTCCGCCATTGAACCGGCCGAGGGCGAAGAACCGCCGATTGAAATTGATAACGGTCCGGCTACCCGTCCATTTGAAACCATTACCCGCCTTTACGGTACCCCGTCGATCAAAGACGTGGACCCGACGGTCTTCCTGGCCCCGTTTTTTGCGTTGTTCTTCGGGCTGTGCCTGACGGATGCCGGGTACGGTATTGTCCTCACATTGTTGCTGGCCTGGGCACTGAAGAAAATGCAGGGCGACAAAAAGGCACTGGTCATGTTGCTGATTTGCTCGGTGCTGACGATTGCCGCCGGAGCGATCACCGGGGGCTGGTTTGCTGATACCGTCCAGACGTTGCTGCCGCAGGATGAAGGCAGCTTTGGCGCGACGTTGGAGGGTTGGCGTCAAAAGATTATGCTGTTTGACCCTATGGCCCAACCTCTGATCTTTATCGGGCTGTCTCTGGGATTGGGTTATATTCAGGTTTTGTTCGGCCTGTTCATCGGCTTTTTCAATCATCTAAACCGCAAGGAATATCCGGAAGCTATTTTTGAGAAGCTGACGTGGATCATTCTACTCAACTGCCTGCTGCTGTTTGCCCTGGCGAAGAACGGGGTTCTCCCCGCAGCTCTCGGGACACCATTTGGAATCATTGCTCTGATTATGGTGGGGATGATTTTCTGGTGTACCGAACGCAACAGCGGCATGGCCGGACGCATCGGCGGCGGGGTGTTCGCCGTCTTCAGCACGGTCTTTTATATGGGCGACATGCTCAGTTATGTACGTATTATGGCGCTGGGTATGGTGACCGCCGGGCTGGGCATGGCGGTCAATATCCTGACCAAACTGGTGATGGATGTGCCGTATGTCGGCTTTATTCTCGGGCTGCTGTTGTTTGTCTTCGGGCATGTCGTCAATATCGCACTGTCGCTGTTAAGTGCATTTGTTCACAGTCTGCGACTGCAGTTTGTTGAATTTTTCCCGAAGTTCTTTGAAGGCGGCGGACGTGAGTTTAAGCCGTTTAAGAAGGTCTATGATTACGTATCAATTGTTAAAAACGATAAATAGTTGAAGAAACAGACATTTTAATATTTTGTCGAACGAAAGGTTTTGAAAATGGATCAATACGGATTAGCACTTGCATTTGCTGGCGCAGCAGCGGCTACTTTTTTGTCGGGTATCGGTTCTTCAATTGGACTGGGCATTGGCGGTCGCAGTGCAACAGGGATTCTTAGTGAAAAACCCGAACAGTACGGTCTGATGACATTGCTGGTGGTACTTCCAAGTACACAGGGTATTTATGGTCTGGTTATCTCGCTGTTTGTGATGATCAAGATCAACCTGTTCGGTGGTGAACTGGCTGCTGTAGATATGAACCAAGGCCTGATGATCTTCGGTGCCTGTCTGGCAGTTGGTGTTGCCGGTCTGTTCAGCGGTATCCACCAGGGCAAGACCTGTGCCGGCGGTATCCAGATGGCTGCCAAGCGTCCTGAAATGGGTGTTAAGGCGGGTGTTGTTTACGCGGCTCTGGTAGAGTTCTACGCGATTCTGGGTTTCCTGGTATCGTTCCTGCTGATCTTCATTGGTGTTAATGTGTAGATACAGCGATACCGCTTAAACAGTCCATAGTGTATTTAAGCAGACGGGATTACCATGAATGCAGAACAGGTAGTTGAAAAGATTCTCTCGCAGGCCAAGTCTGAAGCGGAGGCGATTGTGGCCGAGGCCAACGAAAAAGCCGCCGCTGCGAAGACCGAACTGGATGCTGAGATTGCGGATTTTGATGCGAAAACACAGGCACTGGCCAAGGATGCCGGCGACGACAAGCTTCAGCGGATGCTGGCCAATGCTCGCATGAGCAATGCCAAGCGGTTGCTGAGTGCCCGCGTCGAAATCATGGACGAAGTCTTCCATCAGGCAAAAGAGGCCGTCAACCGCTTGCCGGACGAGGCGTACCGCACGCTGATGACCGAGCTGATGAAAAAGGCTGTCGAAACCGGCGATGAGGAAATTATTGTCGGCAAGAATGAAAAACGCATCAACCAGGATTTCGTGAAGAAGGTCAACCGTGATCTGGGGACCGGATTCAAAGGCAACCTGCGGCTGGCCGAGACCAGGGCCGATATTGCCGGCGGGTTTATCCTGAGTCGCGGTAAGGTACAGATCAACGCCAGTACGGATGTGTTGATTGATGCGTTACGGGAATCCATGGGAATAGAGCTTTCACAGGAACTATTCGCGGACTAAAAAATTCAGCATAAGCAGGGAATAACATTGACCACAGTAAACAGTCAGATTGATTTTTATCGCTATCCGTCAGTCGGTTCGGAAGATTGGCGTTATGCCTATTCCGCCGCGCGTGTTCGGGCGATGGAACCGACACTGTTGGCACGCAGCATTTTTCTTGAGATGGCCAATGCAAACTCATTTGCTGAGGCGGCGGAAGTGCTGGCCGGTACCGAATATGCGATTGACGCTCAAGCGGATACGAAGCACATTGAAAAAATGCTGCTGGAACGGCGAAGTGAAGCTCGGCGGTTGTTTACCGAGTTGATTCTGGATGATGAAATCCTGACATTCCTGCGGGCACGCGAGGATTTTGCCAATATGCGTCTGGCGATTCGCCGCGTGGTGACCGAGCGGCCGCTGGGGCTGGATTACAGCGACGAAGGAAATGTGCCGGCTGAAGAATTTGAGGAAATTTTCCAGCAGGAAGATTACAGCCGTTTCCCGGAGTATTTACAGGATGGTGTCGAGGCGGCGGTACTGGGATATTATGAAAATAAGGATATTCGCCGGATTGACTATGAACTGGACCGTGTTGAGGCGCTTTGGCGCGTACAACAGGCGGGAAAGACCGATCAGCCGTTCTTTGTGTCGCTGATTCGCATCCGCATTGACCTGAACAACATCCGTACGATGCTGCGGCTGAAGATGGCCGAACGCGAGGAAGAAACCTCCCTGTTCTTGCCCGGTGGTTTTGTGGGCGTAGATATCTTCAAACAGGGGCTGGATGCCGGCTACGAGAATTTGTCGCAGTTGTTTTTTGCAACGCCGTATGTTGAGCTTCTGGAAGAGGCGATTCCGTATCTGAACAGCGAAGGCTCTTTTTTGAGGCTGGAAAAAGCTTGTGAGGATTATGTTAAAAGATTTTTGAAGACGACGCACAGTATCGCAGCCGGCCCGCAGCCGGTGGTGGCGTACTTTTTAATGAAAGAAGCCGAAATTCGTACGGTGCGGATGGTCCTGACCGGCAAAAAGAACGGCCTGGACGCCAAGCTGATTACCGACCGTCTCGGCGAATGGATGGCGTAGTCAAATTAAAAATCAAAATTTAAAATGTAAAATTTTGGATTTCGCCTTCGGCGGAGACTAAAAAATAAACTCTGAGAACTCTGTGTTCTCTGTGGCAGAAACGAAAGGATCAAAATGGAAGGCAAAGCGGCAGTTTTGGGCAGCCCGGATTTTGTGATGGCCTTCTCGGCCTTGGGGCTGGATACGTTCCCAACCGAGCCGGACGCGGCCAGCGTGGAAGAAACGGCCGAGACCATTTTGAAACAGAAATATGCCCTGGTGGTTGTGGCGGAAAATATCGCTCCTCCCGCACAGGCGGTTTTTGAAGTGACGGCGAAAAAAGCGACACCGTGTGTGATTGTCGTGCCGTTTACGGCGGCCCCGTCGGGCATCGCCACCGAAGGCTTGAGCATGATGCTGAAGCTGGCAACAGGGATTGACGTATTGGCGGATTGACAAAAATAATCAGGTCTTAAGCCTGATGGCTGAAGACTGAGGACTGAAGACTCAGATAAAAAAGGTTTTGCGATGGCAGAATTGAAAAACGGAAAAATCATTAAGGTTGCCGGACCGGTTGTGGTCGCCGAAGGCATGATTGGCGCCCGCATGTATGATGTGGTTCGCGTGGGTAAAGAAAACCTGGTTGGTGAGATCGTGGAACTCATCGGGGACCGCGCCTGTATCCAGGTGTACGAAGATACCGTCGGTATCGGCCCCGGTGAAGAAGTGATCAACACCGGCGCTCCGCTGAGCGTGGAACTGGGCCCGGGCCTGATCTCCAGTATTTATGACGGCATTCAGCGTCCGCTGGACCAGCTCGTTGAGGCGCAGGGTAACTTCATCATGCGTGGCAGCGACATCCCCGGCCTGAAGCGCGACACCAAGTGGCACTTTACGCCGACCATGGATAACGGCAGCGAGGTTACAACCGGTGATATTGTCGGTGAGGTTGTCGAATCGACACTGGTGAATCACAAGATTATGGTTCCGCCGGGAGCGGCCGGCAAACTGGACGGTCTCAAAGAAGGTGACTTTACCGTCGATGAAGTCATCGGCACCGTGACCGATGCCAACGGTAAAGTGACCGAGCTGAAACTGATGCAGAAGTGGCCGGTTCGTCATCCGCGTCCCAACAAGCAGCGTCTGACGCCGGACCAGGTTCTGGTCACCGGCCAGCGCGTGGTTGATGCGTTCTTCCCGCTGTCGCGTGGCGGAACGGCGTGTGTACCGGGTCCGTTTGGTACCGGCAAAACCGTGGTTCAGCACCAGTTGGCCAAGTGGATCGACGCTGACGTGGTCGTTTACGTGGGCTGCGGCGAACGTGGTAACGAAATGACCGACGTACTGATGGAATTCCCGGAATTGATTGACCCGCACAGTGGTGAACCGCTGATGAAGCGTGTTGTGCTGATCGCCAATACCTCTGACATGCCGGTAGCAGCCCGTGAAGCATCGGTTTATACCGGTATTACGATTGCCGAATACTTCCGCGACATGGGTTACTCGGTGGCGATGATGGCTGACAGTACCAGCCGCTGGGCTGAGGCGATGCGTGAAATTTCGACACGTCTGGAAGAAATGCCCGCTGAAGAAGGTTACCCGGCGTACCTCGGTGCCCGTATCGCATCGTTCTATGAGCGTGCCGGTTTGTGTGAATGTTCCGGAAGCCCGGCCCGTCAGGGTGCGGTTTCGGTAATTGGTGCGGTTAGCCCGCCCGGTGGTGACCTGTCCGATACCGTGGTACAGGCAACCCTGCAGGTGGTCAAGGTGTTCTGGTCGCTGCAGGCTCGACTGGCCCAGCAGCGTCACTTCCCGGCGATTGACTGGCTGACCAGTTATTCGTTCTACAAACAATACATCCCCAGTGCCTTCGAAGACGAAGCAATTGGGAAAGAATTTGCCGATATGATGCAGCAGGCGATGACGTTGTTGGAACAGGAATCGCAGTTGATCGAAATCGTGCGTCTGGTCGGTGCCGAATCCATCAGTGCCCAGGACCGCATGACGCTGGAAACCTCTAAGAGTATTCGCGAAGACTTCCTACATCAGAACGCGTTCCATAAGACCGACACCTTTACGCCGATCGAAAAGCAGCTTGAGATGATCAAGCTGATCCTGCACTTCCATCAGTGCGGCCTGGCGGCCATCGATCACGGTGTCGATACCGCGGATATTTTTGTTCTGCCGGTGCGTGAAGATATTGCCCGCTGTAAGTATCTGGATAATGATAAGATTGAACAGGTGGCCTCGATTAAGGATGTGGTTGATCAGCAGATCAAGCAGCTTCAAGCGACGGTAACCGCTTAATTAAGACAAACATTTTTGCGATAAGCAGACTCATTTAAACGGGAGTTTAAAATGCTGAAAGAGTACAGAACGGTTTCCGAAATTTCCGGTCCGCTGATGATGGTCGAAGGCGTCGAAGATGCCAAGTACGGCCACATGGTGGATATCGAACTGGGTGACGGCTCAATCCGTCATGGCCAGATCCTGCAGGTGCAGGGCGATAAAGTGATGGTGCAGGTATTTGAAGGCACCTCGGGAATCAATACCAGCCATACGACAGTTCGCTTTTTGGGTAAACCGATGGAGTTGGCTGTTTCGCCGGACATTCTCGGCCGCGTTTTCAGCGGTACGGGCATGCCGATTGATAACGGCCCGGCGATTATTCCAAAGATGAAGATGAACATCAATGGTAATCCGATTAACCCGTATGCCCGTGACTATCCGAATGAGTTTATTCAGACCGGTATCAGCACGATCGATGGACTGAACCCGCTGGTGCGTGGACAGAAGCTGCCGATCTTCTCCGGTTCAGGTCTGCCGCACGACGAAATTACCGCCCAGTTGGCCCGTCAGGCATCTGTTCGCGGTAAGGGCGAATCTTTTGCTGTGGTCTTTGCGGCGATGGGTATTACCTTTGACGCGGCTCAGTTT
>JANQGW010000194.1 GCA_028282905.1 Sedimentisphaerales bacterium
GGCGGTCCCAAGGGTTCGGCTGTTCGCCGATTAAAGTGGTACGCGAGCTGGGTTCAGACCGGCGTGAGCCAGGTCGGTCCCTATCTGCCGTGGGCGCAGGAATCTTGAAGAGATGTTTCCTTAGTACGAGAGGATTGGGAAGCACTGACCTCTGGTGTACCGGTTGTGGCGCTAGCTGCACCGCCGGGTAGCTAAGTCGGGAAAGGATAACCGCTGAAAGCATCTAAGCGGGAAGCCCGCTCTGAGATGAGGATTCCATGGACTTTGTGTCCGAGAGAACCCAGACAGACTATCTGGTTGATAGGCCGGGTGTGTAAGTGACGAAATTCATTTAGCTAACCGGTACTAACGTTCGATTACTTGACCATATCAATCACGGATTGAAAGGTCATCGCCGCACAAGGTAATGCTGTGCGACGCACATTCAATATCCACTGTACTTGTTTTAAAATTTAAGAGATCGACGAGTTGTCTTCGGACGGCTCGATCCCAAGTTTCCTGGTGACCTTACGAGTAGGGAAACGCCTGATCCCATTCCGAACTCAGAAGCTAAGCCTGCTCGGCCGATGATAGTCGTAAGGCGAAAGTAGGTGATCGCCAGGTTTTATAAGGCTCCGAGAGTGAAAACTCCCGGAGCCTTTCCTTTTGCGCGGTATTTTTAATTGGATTGGAAATTTCCAACCCCATATCTTTTTTGTTACTGTAATTCTCATTTCTCTGCTATACTTTAAGTGCTGGATGAAATAGTTTCGGTATCGATTGAAAGGTTTGTAATGTTCGTCTTTTACCGCTTTTCTGTACTCTTTCTTGTATTTTCTGCGTCTGCTTCTTCTCAGGTTGATTTACTGAAATCTGAAGTTGAGTTGCAATACCAAACGCTTCTTCAGGATATTCAGCAAGTTGATCGGTTTACAACATTTCAGAACCAGACTTTTCATCCCGCTTCATTGGTGACAAAGAGTGATCGTGACCCCCTTGATATTATTGTGCGCCGAACCCGGGGGCTGCTGGATGATATTCGCCGTTTCTCGATTGATTCAGATTTATCTGAAATGGATAAACAGCTTCATTCCCTTGAAAAACAGATTGCTGATATGGATATCCGGAATATCGATATTCGCCGAAAGTTGTTTACAGAGACATTTCTTCTTCAGCGAAAAATTGCTTTCTCCAATCCGCTGCTGGATTTTGATAAAATTCTCTTTATCAAGCGGCATCGGTCTAATTTTAATCATATGGGTGACCAATTTTACGGCAACCATGCTGTTCCGGGCGGCGGGGTGTTTGTATTAACGGAGTCATTTGGGGATTCTCCTGTTGCGATTGATCTGCTAAAGGATGTTGCTGTTAAAAAAGGTCGACTCAAAGGGGGCAAACTCGCTACCGGCAGTTTTCTTTCGCCGGAACTTTCTTATGATGGAAAGACACTTTTTTTTGCTTATGTTGAATGCAGCGGCCCATTTGGACATATTACACATCTTGACCATGCTCAGCGTGGTCATTGGCACAGGGGCCGGTGTTATCATCTGTTTTCGGCTCAACTTGAAGGTTTGTCCTCTGGACGCCCATCTGTTTCTAATCTTTGTCAGTTAACCGATGGAACGTTTAATGATTTTGATCCTTGCCTGATGCCGAATGGTCGAATTGCATTTATTTCTGAGCGTCGCGGTGGATATTTACGTTGTGGCCGGGCGTGTCCTTCTTATACGGTTCATGATATGAATCGGGATGGTTCCGACATCAGGATTCTCAGTCCGCATGAAAATAATGAGTGGCATCCCAGTGTTTCCCATGACGGCATGCTGCTTTATACACGCTGGGATTATGTGGATCGGCATGGTTGTACGGCTCATCATCCGTGGATGATGACGCCGGACGGGCGTGATTCCAGAGCAATGCACGGCAATTTTTCCACAAAACACAAACGAGCCGATATGGAAATGGATCTTCGATCAATTCCCGGGTCAGAAAAAATTATCGGCATTGCAACACCACATCACGGGCAGGCGTATGGCTCTGTTATTATTTTCGATCCTCAGATTCCGGATGATGATGCGATGGCACCGGTTCAGCGCCTGACGCCGGATGTTGGATTTCCTGAAACTCAAGGCGGCAAGCAGGTTTATGGGACACCTTGGCCGTTGAGTGAGACATACCATTTGTGCGTCTATGACGCAGGGATGCGGAATGCGTCGGGAAGGCAAGGGGCTGGATACAACCGCGGTAATTACGGTATTTACCTGTTGGATGCTTTTGGAAATAAAGTGTTGATATATCGCGATCCGGAGATTGCCTGTCTAAGTCCGATGCCCCTTCGACCTCGAACGATGCCTCCGGTACTTCCTGATAAGTCTTCTCGTTTGGATGACAGTCCGTCTGATCAAGGGACGATGGCGGTTATTGATGCGTATGATAGCTTAAAGCCATGGCCAGAGGGGACTCAAATCAAGGCGTTGAGGATTTATCAGATTTATCCATGTTCAGTTCCTTCCGGCAATCCCCCGCATGAGGTAGGTTTACGTATCAAAGAGGCGGGCGATTCGGTCAATTTAGCTCGGCGAGTGGTCGGTACCGTGCCGGTAGAGGAAGATGGCAGTGCGTATTTCACCGTTCCTGCATTAAAAGAACTATATTTTCAGGCACTGGACGAAAATGGTCTGGCGATTCAGTCGATGCGGTCGGCGACATGGGTGCAGCCGGGAGAGTTTCTGACCTGCTACGGCTGCCATGAACCCAAACACCGAGCGGTGGTGCAGTCAAAGCCCAGGCCGCTTGCGCTGCAGCGAGCTCCATCGGTTCCTACGCCGGATGTCGAAGGCAGCTCACCTTTTAGCTTTCCATTGTTGGTTCAGCCGGTGTTGGATAGAAAATGCATGAGCTGTCATGAGAAAAATGTCGAAAAAGGGGCACCGCCGCTTGACCGAACTGTCGTGACATCGAATACAATGCGAGGTCGCCCGACTAAGGTCTTTCGCTCCTATGACAGCTTGAAAGATTATGCGTTTACTTCTTATGGTGATCAATACCGTACAATTCCGGGGAAGTTTGGTGCCAGGGCCTCAAGATTGTATCAGATGCTTCATGCAGGGCATCATGATGTTCAGTTAACAAAAGAGGAGTTGCATCGTATTACACTATGGCTGGATTCTCTTTCAAATTTCTATGGCGTGTATGAAAAGGAGCAGGGCCAGACCCAACTTCGCGGAAATATCGCTTATCCTACACTGGAATAGTTGTTTATAACGAGAAATGAAAGTTTGGGTGTTTAGAAGCCATTTTGAAACTCAATGTTGGCTTGCAACGTTCCTTTTGCATGCCTTGTCAGGTGAAAACATGCCGTGCCGTAACTCCAAAAACAATTTCAATTCAGCTTTGAAATAATTGATTGAAAAGTATCGTCTCTGCCGATGACTTGTGTATGGCTAATGTGCAGAAAACAGGCGGAGGTTCAGAGAAATCCAAAAGGCGGAAACGGCGTTGGGGCATGTATGTTTTTTTGACCCTATTTTTAATCGCAGTCTTATTTTTGGTCGGTTCTGATGTGTATGTGGGGTTGGTTTCAGAAAATCGACTATTTTCATCGATTGAGGATGTGCCGTATCGGAAGGCGGCACTGGTCTTAGGGTGCGCGCGCCATACCGCCAATCGTCCCAATGCTTATTATGTGCATCGGATCAACGCAGCGACAGAACTTTGGGAGGCAGGCAAGATTGATGCGATTGTGGTTTCCGGTGATAATTCACGCAAGGATTACGATGAGCCGTCAGCGATGAAAGCTGATCTGGTTGAAAAAGGAGTGCCTGCCGAGTATATCACGATTGATTACGCAGGGTTTCGGACACTGGATTCGGTCATCCGGGCCGATAAAATCTTTGGATTGGAGGATTATATTATCGTTTCGCAATCGTTTCATTGTCAGCGGGCGATTTATCTGGCCCAAAAGCAGGGGCAGGAGGTGATTGGCTATTGCGCAGAGGATGTGCCGGGGGCATCGGGCATGAAAATTCGGATGCGGGAAGTGCTGGCCCGGGCCAAGGCGGTAGTTGATATTGTTTTTGGGAAATCACCTAAGTTTCTTGGTAAACAGGAAACGGTTTGTTATCGGGACAGTGAAGCAACACCTTCAAACTGATTCATCTTTATAATTTTGAATGTTGAATTATAAATTATGAATTGTTGGAATCGCCTATGGCGATGCTGTTAAATAGATTCCTCGGTTGCGCTCGGAATGACATTAGAAGCCATCCCAAAGCCTCATTTTCGACTTCAAAGCAGATTATGGTATGAAGTCTAATTGTGTGCGGAATGCTATTATGTTACTAAGATAAAGGCATTGTGTTTATCGAAATACGACGGCGTCCTGGAGGACGGCGTTGGCGACGCCGGTGATCAGGGCGTCTTTTCCGGCGTCGGCCGGAATGACTTCAATTTTTCGCAGATTGCTTTCGTAAACACTTGTTTTGATGCGGTTTCGGATTTCGTCGGACAGGTGATCATAGAGCGCGTTGGAAACATAGCCCGCTAAAATGACGATATCCGGATCGTAACAGTTAATCAGAGCGGCGGCGACGCCTCCGAAATGGTTTGTTATCTGATCCCGCAATGCAATGGCGTAGCTGTTTCCTTCCTGGGCGGATTTTTCTAATTGGGTGACGATTTCTTCAGGGGGACGCAGAGCGCCAGTGTTTTCAAAGTGAGGGGCAAAGCAACGGGCTTCTTCATTATTATCCAGATCCTGTTGGATTTTGGCGGCGATGGCGGGGCCGGAAATTAAGGCTTCCAGGCAGCCGCGGTTGCCGCAGCCGCAGACTGGGCCGTCCGGATCCACGACAATGTGTCCGGTTTCACCGTATCGGCCAGTCGCGCCGAAAATCAGTTTTCCCTGCATATAAACCGTCGAACCGACGCCGTCAGCATTGTTGAGATATAGGATATTCTTCGATTCAAGTTTGGGTTTCAGGGCAATTTCCGCCAGCAGGCGAACGCGGTTGCTATAGACAAATACCGGAAAATCAAAGAATTCTCCGAGTTTTTCTTTCAGGGAGACATTTTTCCATCCCATCGGGCTGGAAAGGGAAATCCAGCCGTCCGAAAGCACCGAACCGCTGATGGCGACGCCGAGCCCCAGCACTTCAGTTGGGTCGATGCTATTTCGTGTCAGCAGGCCGGGGATGTTGACGGTCATCAGGTCAATCACGTGCTGGACGGAGTGGTCAGCGCCGAGGGCGATGCGGATTTTATCCCGGAGTTCGCCGGTGAAGTTGAAAAGCCCAATAAAGAGGTAGCTCGGGTTGATTTCAATGCCGAACAGACACCGGCATTTTGGATTCAACTCGATGATTGTGGGTTTCGGTCCCCGGTTGGAGCTTGTGCCGCGGGTTTCAGTCACAAAACCTTTATCACGCAGGCGGGCGACAATGGTGCTGGCAGTAGAACTGCCGATACCGGCCAGTTTGCAGAGTTGGGACTGCGAAAGTCGGCCGTGATTGCGCAGCATGGTCAAAATCATTTTTTCATTTCGCTGGCCTGCAATTTTAGAGTCAATAGGGCTTTTTTTCATTTTTTTATCTAATTCAATCACAATATTTCACATAGTGCGGCCTGGAAGCCGGTTAAACCATTCTAAACTGAAGATGTCGTAAGTTGTATTATAGGTCAAGTTGATTAATTTCGCAAGATATTGGAAATATTTTTACAAATAGCGATAAATTGCTTGAAACTTATGCTATAATTGAGTAAAAATAGTCTCAAGGTGTGTGGTATTTATTAAAGGCTCTCTTTTCAGTGCCTTCCAAAGCTCTGTTTTAAGTCAATAGGCTTTGCGTGTGTGAATGGTGTGATAACATTTTTATGCAGGATTTTATGATGGATAATTTATTTAGCGTGCAGGATAAAACGATTGTTCTGACCGGCGGGGCCGGGGTGCTGTGCAGTGCCTTGGCGAAAGATTTGGCGGCGCAGGGTGCGAAGGTGTGTATTGCCGATTATGATGAGTTTCGAGCAAATGAACTCGCTAAAGAGATTGAAGCGGCCGGCGGTTTTGCCTTGCCGATTCGGATGAACGTGCTGGACAAGAGTGAGGTTCAGGACGGGTTTGGCTGTGCGCTGGAAAGTATGGGGCCGATTGATGTGCTGATTAACGGCGCCGGCGGTAATAAAAAGGAAGCGACGGCGACGGATGAGCTTTCGTTTTTTGACATGCCGGCCGATGCGATTCGCTGGGTGTTTGATTTGAATTTTATCGGTTCGCTGCTGCCGTCACAGGTGTTTGGTAAGCACATGGCCGAACGCAAGCAGGGCAATATTCTGAATGTCTCAAGCATGAGTGCTTTTTGTGCGCTGACGAAGGTGGGGACCTATTCTGCGGCTAAAGCGGCCATCAGCAATTTCACCGAATGGCTTGCCGTTCATATGTGCCAGAACTATTCGACGGATATTCGCGTGAATGCGATTGCGCCGGGGTTCTTTTTGACCGACCAGAACCGGTTTTTGCTAACCGATGAAAAGACCGGTGAACTGACGCCTCGCGGCAGGACCATTATTGATCATACGCCGATGGGGCGGTTTGGTCAGGCCGAGGAACTGTGCGGGACGGTTCGCTGGCTGCTGAGCGATGCGTCGAAATTTGTGACCGGCACGGTGATTCCGATTGATGGTGGTTTTAATGCGTTCAGCGGTGTGTAACTCTTTAAATTGCCCGCAGGGCAATTTATCCCCAACTGGCATATAGCGTCATCCAGTTACACGATGGCACGGTGAAAAACTTTAACATTTTGTTACATTTGCCATGTTTGAGCCAAAGTGTGGATGGGATATCTAGGTTCA
>JANQGW010000215.1 GCA_028282905.1 Sedimentisphaerales bacterium
TAACTCGAACCAGTAATTACATTGCAAGAAGTAATTGGTCAACGGATGGATATTATGACGGAACTATCGATGATTTGGCAATTTGGAAGCGGAATCTAAATACGAATGAAATACAGGCGATTTATCGGTTTGGCAAAAAGTCTATCTCACTGATTAGTCATATCAACAGATCCCCAAGTTTCAATTCTGCTCTAATCACTAAACCTGATGGTATCGAGGACACTGTTTACAGCGGGCAGTCATTATTTGGTAACGTTTCTGATCCGGACACAGGTGATGCACTGACTTTTATCAAGATATCTGGCCCAGGCTGGCTGGATATTGATTCCAATGGTGGCTTAAGCGGTACACCCGCTGACGGACATACAGGCCTTAACAGCTTTGGTGTTCGAGTGATGGATGCCGGAGGACTCAGTGATGACGCTACGTTAAATATCACCATACAGAACCTGTTTGATGGCCAGTTGGGATTGTCAGATTTTGCTGGTTTTGCACAGAGTTGGCTTGATTCCAATTGTGGGTTATGTAATGGAGCTGATCTTGATGGAAATTCTTCAGTAAATATTATTGACTTACAAATCTTTGCTCAGAATTGGTTGACAAGTGATTTATAGCGAGACAGTTTTATTCCGCAGGGCTCTCTCTTGCTCTATGGTTCGTCCCTCTTTGTTGTACTGGGCAATTTTATAGTGTTATTATTCCCTATTGTTTTATTCGTTGTGTTATTTGCAGAGATTAAATCGTTTACATGCTTGACATGGACTCGTACTTCGAAGAGGTTACCATCTATTTTCAAGCCATCAACTGAACGGGCATAAATCGCTTTCGGTTTTTTTGTTGATTTCAATATAAAGCGGTTATTGACAATTCGTATGTCTCTATGAACAGGACCTTCATGGACGCTGGTGTGGGGATTGATATGAACAACCGGCTCTGCACAATTTTCGAAGGTATTTTCCCGCAGGGTCAAATTATGAACAGGACCTGACTCAAACCAACCTGATGCATCGTTTTCTATCAAAATGCCGTGCATTCCCGTTCCGTAAAAATGGCAATCGCGAACAAGAATAGGTTGACGAGTAGTAAAGAGAAAGCCTCGAGTCGGAATCTGTGCGATTTTGCAATTACTAATTTCAACCGACGGAGTCCAAGTGATATTTTCAACAGCATCTGAATTTAAACGGACATCACTGGAAATCTCTCGATCAAGCGTAAGAGTCTGTTCATATGGGCTATTGATTTCAACAGATCGAACAACAGCTTTATCATAGGCCAGTAAGGTGTCCTTTCGCACCAGTTCAATTTCATCCCTTGGGAGGAATGCCTGAAATCCCCAACTCTGATGGTGCTGAAATCTTACTATAAGTTGCTTGGGGGACGGATTATCCACGATACGCAAGTGCGTACCATGAACATTGACGGCATCATCATGAGAGGCTGTCAATGTAGAATTGGCAATCAGTACTTCTCCACTGCATCCCGAGAAATGCAGGATATCAGCGGGCGAAGCACAGGTACGACCGCTATCGGGGGCTGGGGCAACTTCAAGGTGGTCAAAGGTTATATTTTCAGTGAATTGAGACAAAATGCCAAAGCCATGCATGGCGCGAACCGTAACTCCTTTCATCGTAATGTTTTTGCAACGGTTGAACCAAATACCACATTGATTTCGTCTTGTATTGCGGAATTGAAGTGTATTGCCTACTTTGAGAGCCTTGAGACTTTTCGGAGGCACCTGAAAACGAAGAACACGATTTTCAACTCCAACCAGTTTATGGCAATCTCTGGTTGGATCGTTATCACGGCGAACTGTCTGTGAGTGGGGATCATAATGTTGAACCATATTGTGGTATGATTTCCAATCCTCCCCAAACCATTGGATCGTTTTTCCGTCCACAATGCGAAAAGTCGATTCAGCATGAACCTTTCCAATCCAATAATCATCACCTTTTTCAAGCACTGTAATTTCGGAAAAAGTCGGTCGCTGAAAATCAAATTCGACATTTTGTATAATAAGGTTTTTGCAGTTTTCCGCGACCAACATCGTCATCATGCCCCGCATAATTAGCCGTGCATCGTTTCCCATTAGAGTCAGATTGTCGATGTCTACCAGATCAATCGCAATCGTCCGAATACCGTCACTGTCTCTTTCTGTTGCATTGGAAAAAAAACAGGAGCGTTTTGAAGCTTCTTTCGAAAAGAAATGGTAATCCCCGGGAGGTATCATTAGTGTCACGGGACCGTTTTGGGCTACTTCTCGTACAGCTTTAATTGCTTTTTGAAAGACGAGCGTCGCATCAACTTTACTGTCGGAACAATCTCCATAATCAGAAACGTTAATGACCGTGTCAGCAATTAATATTGATGAGAACATACAGAGTGCGATTAAAATCCCCATCTTTGTCTCATACCTCATCATTATTCCTTTCTCTTGCATTAGTATAGTCTATAAGCGTCCTGAATATTTGCATAACGTATACAACCGTTTTGGACAATAGAATCCATAAAACGTTCAAATTCAAAAAAACACTGGCGGTTGTGACTTAACTACAACCCGAGTGCCACAAACGCTTCATCATGACTGTGATTCTCTAAATTCAAGTTATTAGTATATCAAATTTGTCAACCATATTCTCACTTTAAATGGTATAGTTTATGGGTTCAGCTCACCCGCGTCTGTGAGACGTTGGGAGAAAGCCAGCGAAGAGTCTGCAAGGTGCACGGCCAGAACCGTAGTACACAGCGTTATATATTGAAAATGCTTGACAGAGATGAACCTTTGACAACAGTAATTAAGAAGCAGATTCAGAAAAAGAAGCACCGTCGATATGGTTATCGTCGAATCTGTGAGATTCTATGCCGGATCGGTTTATGGGTTAATCACAAGTGTATTTAGCGGCATATTGTGAAATGGTCATTTTCGTATTTAAAATGAATCTTTTCAAGTTTTATGCAAAACATTGGATTAACTATGATTTAGATGAAGTTTTTTTAATGCGGGTTGCGCCAGGCAAGACGCTTATCGTAAAGGTGATGGGTACTTACAAGATAACCAGCTTATAGGAGGTATTCAGGAAGAAAACTCCATTAATTCTTTTTCTGCAAGTGGATTTTCTAATCAGAAAGATTTATTTCTTTAGCCAATCTTACATCGTGTGATAAGTAAGTTAGGCATTCACAAACAAATTAAAAAATCCGCCTGTGGTTAATCAGAAGGAGGAGGGAAACAGGTGATGTTTCCCATAAGGAGCAACCACAGGCGGCAGAAGGAGCATTAATATAATAGAGGATTGTGTAAAGGATTGTCAAATAAAAGTGCCGCAGATTTAGCTTTCTCCCCGGTGTCTGGCAGTAGTAATAAGAGGGGGTGGTTTGGCTCTGTGGATACTCTGAACTAAATACAGAAGAAGGGCAACCAAGGGTAAGTTTCCCTTCTTTGGAGAGGGTTATTTCATGTATACTTCTGCCGCCAGTGTTGCTCTACTGATATATCAGTTCGTTCGGGCTTGGAGTGTACCGTATTTTGAAGGAATTTCTGAGAAATGCCTTTTTGTTATGAAAGTAAAGTTGATAAAAAGATTATAACCCTTTAT
>JANQGW010000095.1 GCA_028282905.1 Sedimentisphaerales bacterium
CCGTCACACTCGAAGTCTGGGTAACGATTGACCCGGCGACGCCGAACTGGTCAATGGTCAGTGCGTTTGGTCTCAATGACGGCAGCGGTACCGGCTATGACTACTTGGTCTTTCAGGCCAAACGCGGCGACGGCACCAACGGAGTTGGCGCAGCGATTAGCGATGACCACTGGAACTCTGAAACTAAAGTAGGCGGCCCGGCTCACAATGATAATAACGAGGTTCATCTTGCGGTGACGGTTGACGGCACAGACCTCAAGCTCTATATCAATGGAGCATTGGAGCAATCCTCAGCACTTGCAGGGCAGTCACTGGCGGCTTTGGACAATTCAAACGCTTATCTCGGAAAGTCTGTTTACGGCAACGATCCTACATCCGTCCTGTCGATTAATGAGTTTCGTATTTATAATACGGCACTGACAGATTCAGAAATTGCCGACAGTTTTACTGCGGGGTATCCTCAACTGCAGGCCGGTATTCATCTTGATAGCTATTCAATGGTTCTTGATGAACAAGGTGCTGCTTCCGAGACTGTGTCGATTGTTCTGGAAGCCCAACCGGACCCGGCAACAACAGTTGAAATCACCCTCGAAGACAGTTCGACGATTGACCAGGTCAGTATTGTTCCGGCTGTCTTGACATTTACCACGGAAAACTGGAATGTTCCGCAAACCGTGACGATTTCCGCCATTGATGACAGCCTTTCTGAGCCGGCCGAACATTCCACGCAGGTGGCGGTGACGGTTTCCAGTGGCGACCCGGACTATGACAACTTTGCTGTGAATGATATTACTGTCAAAATATTGGAAAATGACTGCGGGGCCTGGGGCTATCCGCCCGCCGATGTCAATAAGGACTGTGACGTTAACCTGCAGGATCTTGCCTTACTGGCAATGAGCTGGCTGGATTGTTCTTTGCCGAATGCATTAGGCTGCACTTCGTATCTGACAGAGCATTTACCGCAGAGTAAAGTCACGTTGCGGCCGCCGGCGGTTCCGCTGGTGACGCATGACCCTTATACGAGCTGCTGGTCGATGGGCGATCAGCTTCACGGCAGTTGGACCAAGCACTGGACACAATACAACCACAGCATGTGCGGTCTTGTTCGAATTGACGGGCAGGTGTATCGTTTTATGGGGACGCCGGATGGCATCAATGCGATTACCCAGACGAATTTGGAAGTTTATGCGACCCAAAGCGTTTATACCTTTGAAGGTTCCGGTGTTGGATTGAAGGTGACCTTTACCTCGCCGCTGCTGCCGGACGATCTGGATATTCTGTCGCGCCCGGTTTCCTATGTGACATTTGACGTTGAGTCTGTTGACGGTCAGTCGCATCAGGTTCAGCTGTACTTTGACGCCACGGCCGAATGGGCGGTCAATACCACCGGCCAGCAGGTCGAGTGGGGGCGCTTGGCCGTTTCAGGCTTGGATGTGATGAAGATCGGCACGGTTGATCAGAATATTTTAAGCAGAAGCGGCGATAATGTACGAATTGACTGGGGACATTTGCTCGTCGCGGCGGATGAAAATCAGGCCCAGACACGAATTGGCTCGGTTAGCGATAATCGCTCGCAGTTTGCTTCGACTGGTTCGCTGACCGCAGGCGATGATACGAATATGCCGCGAGTAGCCAACGATGACACACCCGGATTGTCTCTTGCAATGAATTTTGGAACAGTCGGCTCTCAAAGTGTCAATCGGCATCTATTGATCGGTTATGATGACATTTACTCGGTTCAGTACTTCTTCGAAAACCTGCGTCCCTGGTGGAATCGCTCGCCGGAAACCACGGTCGAAACGATGCTGACCGCGGCGGCAGCCGATTATTCGCAGATTCTGGAACGCTGCACGGATTTCGATAATCAACTGGCTACCGATGCACTGCTGGTGGGCGGCCGCAAATACGCGGACCTGTGTATTATGGCCTGGCGTCAGGTCATCGCCGCTCACAAGCTGGTGGCCGACACCGACGGCAAGCCGCTGTTTTTCTCAAAGGAAAATAACTCCAACGGTTCAATTGGTACGGTCGATGTGACCTATCCCTCGACCCCCATGTTTTTTATCTACAATACCGAATTGGTTAAGGGCATGTTGGAGCCGATTTTTTATTACAGTGAAAGCGGCAAATGGACCAAAAACCTGGCCGCCCATGATGTGGGCACCTATCCGCTGGCAAATGGCCAGACCTATCCGCATGATATGCCCTATGAAGAGTGCGGTAATATGATTATTCTGGCGGCGATGGTTTGCCAGGTTGAAGACAGTGCCGACTATGCCGAATCACATTGGCAGGTTCTGACGCAGTGGGCTGAATACCTCAAGGATAACGGCTACGATCCGGGCAATCAGCTCTGTACTGATGACTTTACCGGCCATCTTGACCATAACGCCAACCTGTCCGTTAAAGCGATTATGGCAATGGGTGCCTATGCCCAGATGGCAGGCCGGCAAGGCCTGACGGCGGTTCAGCAGGAGTATAGTACACTTGCTCAGCTGTGGGTTCAAAACTGGATGACTTCTGCCGATGACGGTGACCACTATCGGCTGGCATTTGATCAGCCCGGCACGTGGAGCCAGAAATACAACTTGATCTGGGATGACATCCTCGGCTTAAACCTGTTCCCCGCCTCCGTGCGTCAGATGGAAGTGGCTTATTATCTGAATGTCCAGAACACCTACGGTGTGCCGTTGGATAACCGGGCAGACTTCACCAAGTCCGACTGGGTTATGTGGGTAGCGGTGTTGACTGAAAGCGATGCGGATTTCCAGGCGATTGTCGCTCCGATGTGGAAGTATGTCGATGAGGTCAGCACCCGCTCACCGATTGGCGACTGGCATGAGACGATTACCGGTGCCCGTCGTCCGATGTACGCACGTTCGGTCATTGGCGGCTATTTTGCCCAAACCATGGCCGATGATCGTATTGAAAAGCGATATACCACTAATTTCGACTGGTCCAACTATATAGCTCCGCCAATTCCCGAGCCGAATTATGTCGTCCCGACGGCTGAAATTGCCCCGTATCTGTGGCGTTACACGCTGACCGAGCCGGCGGCCGACTGGTACACACCGGCCTTCGACGATTCCGGCTGGGATACCGGTGACAGCGCTTTCGGCAATACAAACACGCCTGGGATCGGTTCATTGATTAATACGGAATGGATTAGTTCAAATGCGGATATCTGGCTCCGGCGTGAGTTCACGCTGGATTCACTGGATTTTGACGAGATCATGCTGCGATTGTTCCATGATGATGATGTTGAGGTCTATATCAATGGTCATTTAGCTGTACAGCGTTCAAACTGGACGACCAGCTATATCGAAGTACCTCTTAGTCCAGAGGCCGAAAACAGCCTCGTCATTGGCACCAATACGCTGGCGATCCGCTGCCATCAAGGCGGCGGCGGACAGGGCATTGATGCCGGCTTAACGACCTATTAAAGTGCCTCTGAATAAATCGATTCCTGAGACTCAGTATAATCTTGGAAAAATATGAACAAAACTTATCTCCGGCAGTAATAAAGGTGATTAACGTGGCTCTGTCTGGGGAATTTCCCTATCGATGGGGCGAAAATCGAAGGATTACTTTTAGTACGAGGTAAGCAATATGAGTGTTTTAGTCAACAAACTCGCGCCGGATTTCGAGGCGCAGGCCGTTGTCGGCGGCCAGTTTAAAACCGTGCGTCTGTCGGATTACAAGGATAAAAACTATGTGGCGTTGTTTTTCTATCCGCTGAATTTTACGTTTGTCTGCCCGACCGAGTTGCACGCTTTTCAGGAAAAATATGACGAATTTCAAAAGCGGGATGTTGAGTTGATCGGCGTTAGCGTCGATTCGCACTATTCGCATTTTGCCTGGGTCAACACGCCCAAACAACAGGGTGGCATCGGAGGCGTCCAGTACCCGCTGGTGGCC
>JANQGW010000020.1 GCA_028282905.1 Sedimentisphaerales bacterium
AAACTGACGATGGATTCACCTACGGCTTGGACATGGCCACTTGGAAACGATTCATAGCCTTCGCATCGACACACAATATTCGCTACCTTGTTCTCGACGCCAACTGGTACGGACCGGAATTCGATAAAAATTCAGATCCCCGCACCAGCCGAGATCATTTGGTCATTCAGCCTAATCCAAACCGTCCGCACTTGAAACGCGTGCCGGCTCCCAAAGACTGGAAAGACCCGATTGATGTGCCCGCGCTGATACAGTATGCAAAAGACCGCAATGTGGGGATTATCCTCTATTTTAATGATATCGCCCGGCTGAATTATCCGTTTGAAGAAACACTGGCCTTGTATCAAAAATGGGGTACCGCAGGTATTAAATACGGATTTATGAAAGGCAAGGGCCAGCAGAAAGTGATTGACACCCGTAAGATTGTCGAGGCCTGCGCCAAGTACCACCTGCTCTGCAATTTTCATGACGGGCCGGTGCCGCCGTCGGGCGACCGCCGAACCTGGCCGAACTATGTCACGCGGGAATTCTGCCATTCGCAATCGGATGCTATGAGAGCATTCAGTCCCCGGGACTTTTGTGAGCAGGTCTTTGTCAACCTGCTTTCCGGCCCGGTGGACATGTGTAATGGATTGTACACGCTTGAAGACCCGGCTTCGGTGCGACCGAAGATTTTCAAAAACATCGACACGACCATTGTCGCCGAAACAGCCCGCACGCTGATTACCTTTTCCGGCTTGTCGATCCTGCCCGACTGCCCTGAAGCGTATGAGGCAAAAGCGGACCTGTTTGACTTTTTGACCCGCCTGCCGATGGACTGGGACAAAACCCAGATTCTTCACAGCAGTATCGGCGAATATATCACGACGGCACGACGCAAAGGAAACTGTTGGTATATCGCCTCAGCAACAAACGAAGAGGGACGCGAACTTGAAATCAAACTCGATTTTCTACAGCCCGACTGTACGTACCAAGCTACACTTTATGAAGACGCACCGGATGCGCATTATAAAACAAACCGGGAAGCATACCGTGTCCGGAAAACGACTGTCACCTCAGCGGACACAGTGACTGCTGTTATGGCTGCCGGCGGTGGGCATTGTATTTATCTTGAAATGAAATAGCCTGTTAGACATCGACGACGCACTGGGCAATCCACTGGTTGTTTTTGTTTTGATAAACTTTTAAATCCATGAAAGTCGCGGCTTTAACTTCAACAGCGGCTTCGTGTTTTTCCGGGTCGGCCGGTTCGCCCCAGGCTTTGGCTCGCAGTGCGTGACGGTCAATATTTACCTCGAAGCGACTAAACAGCATTTTGCGTACATCCATCTCATAGATCAGTGCGTTAATCCAGTCGGCAAAGAGTAAATCCTTTTCCTCAGCGGTGCATTCAATTTCAATCGGCTTGTTTGCCTCAATTTTAGCCGGTTCGGCAATGACCGCCGTTAACGCCATTGCCCCTTCTTCAAAGGCCGCGGCGAGTGTGTCGCCAATGCCGCGAATGCCGATGTCTGCCTGATGATGAAAATGCTGCCACATAACTCTTCTGTATTATTCTCCAGAATTTGACACTAATTTTTGCCGGCAAGATGCCGGCGGTACAACAAATTGTTAAAATCCCGCTGGTGTACGGCCCGGGATATAGGCCTTGCGAAACCACAGGTAGTCTTCGCTGATGGTTCCGTCCGGGTTTCTGGCCGATTCATTTTTGGACCCTTCTTCGGCCATTTGAATCGTCACTTCATCAACCCATTTATGCCGCTCAGCATGACCATCGGCAAAGGCAAAAGTACTGCTGCCGTTATGCAGAATCGCAAACGGGTCGGTCCAGCGAGGGTTTGTCATATCCAGACTCATATTCCATGTCTTATTGTTCCAACCGTATTCACGCTCGGTCTCTTCCAAAAAGACCACCTTACCGCCGGGATTAACAAACTCTGTCATTTTGGTAATTTCCGACTCCACTTCTCCCGGGTTTCCGGGATAGCGTTTGGAAAGCGGTTTGCCGATGGAATACGAGCGGTAACCGCCAATACCTGAACCAATCGGCTTTCGCCAGCGTTTATCGGCAGGACAGTTATAGACTTTGGGAGCTTCGAAATATCGCCACAAGCTGCCCTGTCCAAAGCCTTCAATTTTATCGTCTAAAGTTTTGTTACCACCTTCCGGTTCCCCTACCCAGCAATGCACCGTTACGCGGCCTTCGCCGAGTGCGGAACGGTTAAATGTTTTTCTGCCCTGCTGACCGGGACTGGCGGTGTCGCCGTCGGTTAGAAAGCCGTCATTTTCTTCCGCATAGAGAAGATATGCCGTTAGTAACTGGTTTTCGTTTGAGAGGCATACCACTGCCGCGGCGAGTTCTTTGGCTTTGCTTAATGAGGGAAGGACTATTGCTACCAACAATGCGATAATCGCAATCACGACCAATAATTCAATCAGGGTAAATCCGGCCTGCTTCGATTTTTCCATATCAACAGTCTTTCACCTTAATCATTACGCCAACACGTTTTATATGATTGCCCCACCTTCAAGCCGAATTCTAAATTGTCAGGATTTCTGCCGATTTAGTGTCTTGCATAAATCTTTATGATATTGTACTCGATCAAAACCCAAAAAGCAAATCGGAAATGCGGTTAAAACACCCTACAATGTAGATGCGATAGAGTCCAGCCTACCATCGATTCGCTGATTGTGGAATAACACGAATTGCTTCGCCAATAATCTCTTCTTTTTTGAGCGGCCCAAAATCGCGACTGTCATAGCTTTGGGAATAATTATCGCCAATTACATAATAGCAGCCATCAGGCACTTGGTATTTCCCATTAGGTAAAAACCGGCGATTTCTTAATACTCCCAGCACCTTTTCATCAATATGACAGGTTATGTCATCATACATAACTTCCTTGTCATCAACGATTAATACACCCCGATCGTTTACTTGCACTGTCTGGCCGCCTACCGCCACAACTCGTTTAATAAACGGTGCCGGCTGTGAGTCTTTTTGAAAAACCACCATGTCTCCGGGCTGTGGCGATTCATTCCAGTATGCAATTTTACTAACAAACACCTTATCACCGGCAAGAATTGTCGGCTCCATGGAAACCGAAGGGACAGAATATAATTGAGCGATATAAAACACATATACCAATACATATATGACTAACACAAGCTGACAGCCACCTCGACAGGCAACCGAATAATACACCTCCCGCATTGGATGGCCCTGGCGGTCACCAAGAGAACTTACCCAGTAACAATGAACCGCAATCAGGCCGCAATAAAAAACTTTATAACCAAGATGTAACAGTAAACTGCTCAATACTATATTGTCTGCAAACTGAATACCAAGAAAGACACCTATATTTAATAATGACAGGATGACAAATGAAATTCCCCGGCGGAGATATAAGTGTCCAAGACCGGGCCATAAGAATGAAAGGAATATTGCCGCCCAGGGATCTTTTTGTGTTTTTCGAGCAAACTCGTACTCAATCGAATTTTGCTTTTTAATACTTTTGAATACATTCAGTGTAACATAAAGCTTCAAGGCAAAGTTATAAGCAAATACTCCGGAAACAACCCGCCAAAGCGGAATTTTTTCATAAAACAATAATACGAACAGTGCAGCGACACCTGCAGCAGCCAACAATAGAAATATTATTCCTTTGCGAAACTGCCGCGAATAAAAGTAGCCAACGCCGGGAAAACAAAAGAAGTTAAGAAATGCTCCTAACCACGGCTTCCTTCCTTTAATGACACTTTCTTGAATCTCCCCATGAGCTTCCACATCATCCATCTGATGGCTCCCTAATTTGTTTATTTAATGCTTTGCACAGGTCTTTGTAGTATTGTACGTGATCAAAGCCTAAAAAGCGAACGGGAAATGCGGTTTTGTTGTGGTTGAGCGGTTCGGACAGGTCTGCGATATCAGCACACAGGTCGCCATCGGGTGTGTGAGGGATAGGTGAAAAATCGCTGAGCATGATCTGAATGCCGAGGCTGTTGACAAACCGCATGGAGCTTTCAAGCTGCTGGACGCTGATGTTGGGATGGCCGAGGATCTCATAGGCGCAAATGTTTTGTGGATTGGCGCCGGCGGCTTTTAAATGGCTGACCGCTTCGGCCAATTCGGCAGAAACGACTTTGCCGGAGCCGGTGGTTGAGTGGAACGCCTCGCTGCTGCTTTCAAAGCCCAGGTAGAATGTTTGAAAGCCAGCGCGTACCATCAGTTCCGCCAACTCAGCAGTCACAAAACGGGCGTGCAGTGCATTCGGGGTGTGGAAATTGACGTTGACACCCTTTTCAATCACGGCATTGAGAAATGGTATTAAAATCTTTTCCGGCCGGAATAATAGTGCATCATCATAGAACGCAATGTTTTCGACGCCCAAGTCAAGCAATTGCTGCAATTCGGCCAGACAGTCGGCCAGCGGGCGTGTTGAGAAGCCAATGCCTGACTGCGGCACATAACAATAGCTGCACTTGAACGGACAGCCTTGCGTCAGTTTTAGAATTCCTGTATTTAATCGCAGATACAAGTCCCATGCAGGCAACTGAAATTGATTTGATTCAGCATTGCAACACCAATCCTGTATCGGGCTGAAATCATCCCCTTCAATCAGCGTATCGGCACCGAGAGACATGGCATGGTCACTGCAGGCGGTTGCGTAAAATCCACCTAAGACAATTTTTGCCTGTGGGCTGCATTGGCGAATGTCTTCGATGACTTCCTTGACGCCGGGGTACCAGTAGGTCATGACCGTCTGGATCAAGACGCCGTCAAACGGACCGTTGTCTGCCAAATACTGCTGGAAAAGTTGCCGGTCTGTTCCAAACCGGCGGTAATAACGGGGAATGGTTTTGAAACAGTCCGGTTTGGCAATTCGTTTGGAGGAAAAGCCGCCTCGGCCCCACTGGTCCGTTCGGATTTTGCCGGCGGGATCAAGCGCCGAGGCTAAACGATCCAGATAGTCGAACAGAAAGAGTTCGCAATTCTGACGCAGCCGCCCTCCCGCCTGCATTAGCCCGTAGGGCTTGAGCCAGAAGTCATAGGCGGTAAAGTCATAAATCGGCGGATTGACCAGCAGTATTTTCGGCTTCATGAGTTTTAAAAAACCGCTAATTCACGCGAATGCACACGAATAATTATTCTGTTAAACTGGATTCCCGCCTTCGCGGGAATGACAAACAACTACAACCAAATTCTATGTTGGTTCGGGCTTACTACAATATCGTAACCCTTTACGCCGCCCGCTGGATGCCGGGGCAAGCCCGGCATGACATTTAAACTGACTCGGCTTTCTTTTTCTTGCGGCGGGCCTTTTTTTCCATTTCTCGGGCGATTTCCCGTTTGGTAGCCCGGCGGATTTTACGAATGATTTTGCCTTCTACCCAACCGCACAATCCGAGCCATCGAACAATGCGCATGGCCACTGCATCTTTGCCGATGACGTAGTGATGTTTAGGCTCTTCGGCGGTCATCGCTTCCATGATTTTTTTAACCACCACCTCCGGCTCACCCGCACGCGGAATGATCTCATCCATGAAGGCTTTCAAAAAGCCGCGGTTCCAAGTAAACGTCGGGCTGCTGCGGTCATAGAAGTTTTCTGACTGGTTGGCATTGGCCCGAATGATCTCGGTTTTATGGTAACCCGGCTCGATGGAGACCACGTCGATATTAAACGGGGCCAGTTCCACACGGATCGATTTTGAAAAGCCGATGAGCGCGTGCTTGCTGGCACTATATGATGCGTTGTACGGATGGCCAATCAGGCCGGCCAGAGAAGCAATGTTGATAATCCGCCCGCCCTTTCGCTCGATCATGCCGGGAGTCACGGCTTTGGTCAGGTTGACGACACCGAAGTAGTTGGTCTCAAAAACACGCCGCATTTCCTCGTCCGTCTGGTCCAGAAATGAACCGGTGATGAGAATACCCGCGTTATTAACGAGGATATCGACCGGGCCGATTTTTTCCATGGCAGAGGCAATCGATTCAGGTTTTGTAACATCCAGTTCTTCAATCTGTACCGAAGCGTTAGCCTCATCAAGCGCTTTCCGCAAAGAATCGGCCTTTTTCAGGTTTCGCATGGTCGCGATGACCTCAAAGCCGGCTTTGGCGGCGGCCAGCGCGGTCATCAGCCCAAACCCGCTGGAACAGCCGGTAATCAGTACCCGTTTAGTCGCTTTTTGTGTGTTTTCTTGTGCTTCCATGCGATTAAAGTAGAAAAAACGCCCCGAAAATCAAGAAAAAAGATGCCAACAGACCAAAATCCGGATTGTTTTCAAAAAAATAGGCAAAAAAACTTGAAAATCCCTTACAAGTCTCTATATTTATAAGGCTTTAGAGATTGTCAATAGAAATCAATATCAGCCAGCGGGCTGGACAGGTAATTTCGGGAGTTGAAAATGGCAAGAGAATGCTACTTTTTAGGCAAGAAAACAACATCGGGCAGAAGCATCGCTCGCCGCGGTAAAGCTAAATACCTCGGTGGTGTTGGTAAGAAAACGACGGGTATCACCAAGCGTAAATTCAAATCCAACGTCCAAAAGGTTCGCGCCGTGGTCGATGGTAAGGTCTGCCGCATTCGCGTCTCAGCCAAGGCCATTCGCATGGGTCTGGTTGTTAAGCCCCCGAAACGCAATTACAAGCCTGCAGAACAGGCAGCCGGCTAACGCGAAGGCTTTTTAAAAACCCAATAAATTCGCAATCAAAGCGAGGCTGTATTCCGGCCTCGCTTTTTTTTATATATAGTCCACAGATGACACAGATGTCACAGATAAAAAGTAATAATTTTAAAATCAGTGCTAATCTGTGTTAATCAGCGTCAAAAGGGAAGAGGAAGTCATGACAACGAAAATTGATGAAGCTCAGGTACGGCGGGTGGCCCTGCTGGGACGACTGGAACTGAGTGACGAGGAAGTGGCCCAGTTCAGCGGTCAGCTCAGCGATATTGTCACCTATATCGAAAAACTCAATGAACTGGATACCGACAATGTCGAGCCGCTGGCGCATTGCCTGCCGGTGCATAATGTGCTGCGTGAAGATGTGCCGAAACCGTCGCTGACCAATGACCAGGCCCTGGCCAATGCCCCGGCGCGTGAGAACGAATACTTTAAGATGCCCAAAGTCCTCGGCGACAATTCCGGCGCCTAAAAAATACAAAGGAACAGTATGGAAACTCTCAAAGAATTACGGGATGATATCGCCGCCGGTAAGACGACCAGTGTCGCAGCGGTTGAGGCGTTTTTTGCACGGATCGACCAATTCGAGCCGACGGTTGGAGCGTATCTTTCGCTCTGTAAAGAGCGGGCATTGGAGCAGGCTGCGACGGTTGACGCGAAAATCGCTACCGGTGAAGCAGTGGGCGAGTTGGCGGGCGTGCCAGTTGCCGTCAAGGACAACATGTGTACGACCTTCGACGCAACGACCTGCGGCTCGAAGATCCTGGAAAACTTTCATGCCCCCTACAACGCTCACGTCATCGAAAAGCTCAACGCTGCTGACGCCGTGATCATCGGTAAGTGTAATATGGACGAATTCGCCATGGGTTCGAGCACCGAAAATTCCGGGCTGAAGCAAACGACGAATCCATGGGACGCGAGTTGCGTTCCGGGCGGCAGCAGCGGCGGTTCGGTAGCGGCAGTCGCAGCCGGGTTATGTGCGGCCTCGCTGGGTTCTGATACCGGCGGGTCCATTCGTCAACCGGCTTCGTTTTGCGGCGTGGTCGGCCTGAAACCCACTTATGGGCGAATTTCGCGTTACGGACTGGTCGCATACGGTTCCAGCCTTGACCAGATCGGCCCGCTGACGCACAACGTCACCGATGCGGCGTTGATGCTGAATATTATCGCCGGACATGATGAGCGAGACAGTACTTCTGTGCCGGAAGATGTCGCTCCGCTGAAAGATTATCTGGCGGAACTGGAAATACCGTTTGAGGAATTGAAGATTGCCACGGTGCCGCAGTTGAATGAGGGTGCGGACGCTTTGGTACAGAAGGCTGTTTCTGAGGCGTTGGCGGTTTACAAATCACTCGGTGCCGAGATTGTTGAAATCGAGATGCCCCACTTTGACTATGCGATCAGTGCGTATTATGTGATCGCGACGGCTGAAGCGTCCAGCAATTTAGCGCGGTATGACGGGGTTCATTACGGCCACCGCACTGCCGATCCGAAAGACTATATCGACGTTTATTCCAAGAGCCGCGACGAGGCGTTTGGAGCCGAGGTGAAACGCCGGATCATGCTGGGCACATACGCCCTGTCCAGTGGTTACTATGACGCGTATTATCTGAAGGCACTAAAGGTGCGTAACCTGATTCGCAGCGATTTTACCAAAGCGTTTGAGCAGGCGGACTGTTTGATGCTCCCGGTCAGCCCGACGACGGCGTTTAAGATTGGCGAAAAGACCGACGATCCGCTGCAGATGTATTTGGCAGATGTTTATACCATCGCCGTGAATCTTGCAGGTGTGCCGGGCATCAGCATCCCGGCCGGTTTTGACGAAAACAATCTGCCGATTGGCCTGCAGATTATCAGCGAAGCGTTCAGCGAAGATAAACTGCTGCGAATCGCAAGAATGCACGAAAAAGAAACCAACTGGCACACGCAGAAACCGAATTTATAAAAAAGTCCACAGATTACACAGATGGACACTGATAAATAATATAATCCGCGAAATCCGTGGTTTCAAAAAGGAATTTGGAAGATGGCTGATTTGGACTATAAAGTGATTGTTGGGTTGGAAATTCATGTTCACCTGGCGACTAAGACGAAGATTTTTTGCGGGTGTGAACTGGCGTACGGCGATACGGCTAATACGCACGTGTGCCCGGTGTGTTTAGGAATGCCGGGGTCGCTGCCAGTGATGAACAAGACAGCCTTGGAATACTCGATTTTGACCGGGCTGGCTTTGAACTGTGAAATCGCCAAGTTTACAAAGTGGGACCGCAAGAGCTATTACTATCCGGATCTGCCGAAGAATTATCAGATCAGCCAGTATGACCTGCCGTTCAGTGAGCACGGCTATATTGAAATTCCGCTCGAAAGCGGCGAGACCAAGAAAATCCGCATCCTGCGGGCACATCTGGAAGAGGACGCCGGCAAGAATACGCATACGCTGGGCAATTTTTCGGCGATTGACCTGAACCGCGCGGGCACTCCCCTGCTGGAGATCGTGACCGAGCCGGATATGAACAGCGCCGAAGAAGTCGGGGCACTGGCCCGTGAGCTGCAGCGAATCGTTCGCTATCTGGGCGTTTCCGAAGGCGATATGCAAAAGGGACACATGCGGTTTGAGCCGAATATTAATCTGCATATCACCAAAAACGGCGAAGTTTTCAAGACGCCGATCAGCGAGGTGAAAAATCTTAACAGCTTCCGCGCGGTGGAGCGGTCTGTGGCTTACGAGGTTCGCCGGCAGCTCGCGGCGTTTGAGGAAACCGGCGTAACGATGCAGATGGGTAATAAGGCCACTTACGGCTGGGACGACGACAAGCAAATGACGGTATTGCAGCGGGAAAAGGAAGAGGCCCACGACTACCGCTACTTCCCGGATCCGGATCTGGTGCCGGTGGATATCGACGATGCGTGGCTGGGCGAGATCAAGGGCCGTCTGTGTGAACTGCCGATCCAGATGCAGGTGCGGTTTGCCAAAGAATACGGTCTAAGCGATTATGACGCGGGTGTATTGACCGCAGACCGGGCGACGGCGGAGTTTTTTGATGGGACGGTTAAACTGGGTGCCGACGCCAAGCGGGTCTGTAATTTGTTGACACAGACGGGGCTGAAACTGGCGAATGAAAAAGGCGTCAGTGTCGATCAACTGCGAATCAGCATGGAAAACCTGGCCAAACTGGCGAAGATGGCCGACGGCGGCGATGTGAGTGCTTCAGCGGCGACGACGATCTTTGAAGAAATGGCCGAAAACGGCGGCGATCCTGCACAGATTGCCGAGGCAAAGAATCTGGTCCAGAAAAGCGACGCCGGGGAGATTGAGGCACTGGTCGATGCGGTACTGGCCGAAAATGCCAAGGCCGTCGAAGACGCCAAGAACAACCCGAAAAAAGGCAAAAAAGCCATGGGCTTTCTCATGGGCCAGGTCATGCAAAAAAGCAAAGGCCAGGCAAACCCGAAAATTGTCTCACAACTACTCAACCAGAAACTAAACGTTTAATAGGCTATTAAAAACGTTAAACTTTTCATGCAATTCCTTAAGTGCATTCTAATGCTATACTTATGAAATCATGCCATGCCCATATTAAAGAGATATATGGGTGTTTGGTTGTAATCCAGTTGTAGGTTGAAATTCAATTTATTATCCCGAAACATCTCGAGATTTTGTGTATATCGGAAACTACTGCTCTTTAAGAGGAAGCTTCTGGACAGACAAAGCAGTTCGACACAAAAATTCCTTTTTTTGAAAAAATATTAGTTTGAACTGTCACAGCCAGCCTTTTAGGATGTATATAACTATAAAGTTCTAATTTTGGAGGCAAATATGTTTAATCCGTTCATTGTTGACGAAAACGAAACTGCACAAGACCATGAGTTAATCTGCCAGACCTTGGACGGCGATAAGGTGGCTATATCGAAACTGATTGGTCGACATCAGGCATGGATCTATAATATCGCGGTCAGGATGGTATTGGTCGCTCAGGATG
>JANQGW010000104.1 GCA_028282905.1 Sedimentisphaerales bacterium
GTTTCAGCCGCACGGTACCGGTAACGTTGGTCTGTGTCACATCGACAAACGCGTCAATCGCCTCACGCAGCTTGCAGAACCACTGGCCGTAATAGACCAGATCGGCATATTTCAAAGCCACCTGCTGCTTGTAGTGCATGGTTTCGCGGTCCAGCGTCAACATTTCCAAAGCACGATGTGCAGTGCTGAGAATCGTTCCGCCGGGGGTTTCATACACACCGCGGGATTTCATGCCGACAAGACGATTTTCGACCAGGTCAGCCTGACCGACACCGTGAAGGCCGCCGATTTCGTTGAGGCTCTCAATCATCTTGACGCCGCCAATTCGTCGGCCGTTCAATTTCACGGGAATACCCTGCTCGAAGCCGATTTCCACATAGTCCGGCTTGTTCGGGGCCTTGGAAACAGGCCGGCTCATCACAAACAGGTTGTCCTGCGGTTCGTTCCACGGATTCTCCAGGTCGGCACCTTCATGGCTGATGTGCCAGAGGTTGCGGTCTCGCGAATAAATCTTCTTTTTTGTCTGATCGACGGGAATATTGCGAGCCTTGGCATAGTCAATCGCCGCTTCCCGGCTGGTCAGCGTAAAGTTCGGGTCTTTCCATGGAGCGATGATCCGCAGACTGGGGTCAAGTGCCATAAACGTCAGCTCGAACCGCACCTGGTCGTTGCCCTTGCCGGTCGCGCCGTGCGAAACCGCGGTACAGCCTTCGGCCTGGGCGATTTCAACCTGCTTTTTGGCAATCAGCGGCCGGGCAATACTAGTTCCCAGCAGATAATCGTTTTCATAGATCGCCCCGCTCTTGAGCATCGGCCAGATATAGTCCTCGACCAGTTCTTTTCGCAGGTCGGAAACAATGCACTTGACCGCACCGGTAGCCATCGCCTTTTTCTTGATGCCAACCAGCTCGTCGCCCTGTCCTAATTCGGCAGCAAACGCCACCACGTCATATCCGTAGGTTTCCTTCAGCCACGGCAGAATCACGCTCGTATCCAACCCGCCGCTGTAAGCCAATACCACTTTTTCAGCTTTTTTCTTAGCCATCAGTCCAATTCCCTGCAATTTCGGTTATTAAAAACAGTCCTTAAAAACGGATTATAAGCGGAAATTTAAAGAATAACAACGATTTTGACCCATTTTTTGAGCGTTTTATACTAAGGCCCGTCAACAACGTCGCGACTGGAAAATGAAACGATACCCAGTCGCTATACGCGTATTCTCATGAGTGTTCCTGCTGAAACAGTATTAAAATGAATCTGGAAACCTTGAATTCTTGAGATCGATTTGATATTTTACTGGAAAAGATACTCAGCATCATAGCATGTCAGGCTATCTAAAATATTATATGGAAAACGTGAGCCCCAGAAAGATTCATCAAAGGAGAATGGAGAAATGGTGACAGAATACTATCGTATTATATTCCTGATTTTAATAACAGGATGTTGTATATGCCCTGCAAATATCATATTGGGCCAAACAGCAAGTATCTCAAATGCAATACTTGCTCCGGGCGACATACCTGAACACGTAAAAGTCATGCCTGTTTTTTTTGTCCCTGTAGGCCAGAATAATCCAAGCAAGGATCAGCAGATGCGATTAGTTAAGCACCTCAGGACTGCACAGAAGTCTTATAAGAAATTGCTCAAAAAGCGGGATACATTTGAGATCGAATCGAAGCCGCCGATTATCGTTCATGGAAAACACACGCTAGCACATTATACAAGGGATCCAAAACTTCAAGTTACCTATGAGACGGTTCAGGAGATATTTGAAGCTTGTCATTGGAACCGCTTCAACTGCCCGTATGTTCTGGTGATCATCGTCATGAACAAAGATAAAAACGTTCCTCCCGGCGCCGGCAGACCCTTCAATAGCGGGATCAATTCAGGAGGCGGTTTAGTTTTGATGTCATCATTTTCACTTGACAATTTCTTCAACTTCCAGGGAACCTTGCAGCACGAATTTGGACATAGTTTTTCACTGCCCCATGTAAGTGCCTACGGCTATGATATGGAGATGAATCGCTCAATTATGTCTTCCAATAATAACAACTATTGGAACGGATTCGACTCTCCCGGCAGACATGGCATTCTTATCCCGGAAGAACTAAGGATTCTATCCGGAAATAAAAAAGTTTTTCCGAACATGTTTTTTGATCCTGCCAAAGACATTCCTGGCAAATACAGTTTTCACAAAAGGCATACCAGACTTAACACTAAAGCAATCTTGCCGGGTCAAAAGGAGTATAAGATTGAGGTAGCAACCGACTCAGGCGCTATCAGCAGCAGTTCTGTGTCCAATATCGTGCACAATTTTATCCTCCCAAAGACATCAAGCTATCAATATAAACGAATGTGGCATTCTGATATAACCGATACAGGCTGGGTCAATACAACATTGAAATTCCCAGTCGCTGTTGATCTATGCAAAATTGCAGTTCACTCCCAATATGGTAATAAACATCACATGGCACACGAAGTACGCATACAAGCCATGTTAGATAACAAATACGTCAATGTCACCCAGCAACATCTTAAATCGCCTGACGCATATATATCCTTTAAGAAACACAGAGCTTCCACTTGGCGTTTTTCATTCCGACCGGGGCCAAGCAAGTATGTTGTTATACGCGGGCTGAGATTTTTCTCTTCGCAGACCAATGAAATATTCTGTCCCCCATATTATTACATGCATCCTGTGGAAAAGAATTAAGCAGATTATCCAGAGTGAATAATCTTAGTTCGCGGCTTCAAGCTTTCCGTATACGATGGTTCGCATGAGGTCTTCGTCGGGTTCTTGGCCGATGTAGATGCGGTATTGGGCCATGGCCTGGTGGATGTACATTTCGGCACCATTGACGACGGTTGCCCCCGTTTCTTTGGCCTGCTTGAGCAGCTTGGTTTCCAGCGGATTGTACACTGTGTCAAACACGGTCATAGACGCCTTAAGCACCCCTTCCGGCAGCGGCGAGGTATCCACATTCGGCGTCATGCCGAGGCTTGTACAGTTGACCACGACTGACGCATTGGTTTGCGGCAATTCATCGACCGGGGCAGCTTTCGCATTGAATTCTTTGGCCAGCGACTGAGCCTTCTGAGCCGTACGGTTATAAATTGTCACACGTGCGCCAACATCGGTCAATCCCGCCACCACAGCACGTGCCACGCCACCGGCACCAACCACCGCTACTTTAACTGTATGCAAATCGTGCTTGTCAATCCCCATCGCCGCGACGAGTGCTTCCATCGCCCCAGCGTAATCGGTATTGTACGCACTCAAAATCCCGTTAAAGCCCACCTTCAGCGTGTTGACGGCCCCGATGGATTCGGCAAGGTTATCGACATAGTCGCCCCGCTGATTGGCATAGTCAAGCGCGTGGGTTTTATGCGGCAGTGTCACGCTGAAACCGCCAAAGCCCATTTTTGAGCGTTCGGAGATGTTTTTCATGAAGGCATCAAATTCCGGCTTGTCACCTTCAACCAGAAACGGTAGATACACCGCATTGATGCGGTTGTTCTCAAAACAGGTATTGTACAGCACCGGCCCGGCCGAATGACAAACGGGATTGCCAATCAAGCCGAAAATTTCCGTCTCGGCATTCATCGCACCCCAGCGGTAGGTCTGCTTCATCTCAGTAAGCGTCATCTGTCCGGGGGCAGTTTCACTGTCACTGTCCAGACAGGCAAAAGTCAAAAACGCTCCGAATTTTTTAGCCAGAATACGGCTGATTTGCCCAGCCTGGCCCATCGCAAAGCAGATTGTTGGGCAATCGGCCTCTGTGAGCAGGTCAAACGCCGCAAAACAATCGTTAATATGACGGGCTTTATAAACAATTTTCGGTATTGCTTCCGGATAGATGCCCAGAATCGATTCATAAATGAGATTCATGTCCTCAAACGGACCATTGAAGTTATGCCGGGAAAGAATCAACTGTGTGGCCGGATGCTGTTCGAGCACAGCACACAAGACTGACTGCACGTCCGGATGCTTGAAGTTTTCGTATTCAACATCAATGAAATCGGCTCCGGCAAGAACCGCCTGTCGCAAAATACTAAGCCGCAGTGAAAAATCCAGTTCCGCCGCCCCGCCTTCACTCTTGTCACGGCAGGTCACGATCACCGGCAAGTGGGCTTTCTTGACCGCAGCCACAAGATTAGCGGCGGCTTCGGCACTGGGATTGTCCATTGCATCGACACGCAGTTCAACTGCCTCGGCGCCTTGATCGACAGCAGCCTGCAACTGCGACTGAAAACCGCTTTCGTCTTTAACTAAGATGGAAACTGCCAGATAACTCATAGCTCAATCTATATCCGGCATTAGGGAAAATTGCAAGGGCTATTTTGATTTCGCTTTCTTCGCGTACTTCACCGAACATCCGTAAGGCTTTGTCTGCTTGATGGTTACAGATTTATCAGCAGTTAATTCCGTTAACGCCTGGTCAATGTAATTAATATACTCAGTATCGACCGGTGTTTTGCCGAACGGCGCATTGTCAATCGCTCCGCGATAGGCAATCTTGCCCTTCTTATCAATAATAAATATGTGCGGCGTGGTTTTAGCTTTGTATAACCGGCCAACCTTGCCATCTTTGTCCAACAACACTGTTTGTTTCAGTTTATGCTTCGCCGCCCATTGCTTGAGGGGTTCAACCGTTACGTAATGGGTGCTGTTAATCGTCAGCCACACAACATCTTTGTCTTTATACTTAGCCGCAAGTTTTCGCATGGTGTAAGTCTTTTCGTTGTAATGGGCCTTGACAAACGGACAATCGTAATTGCTCCACTCCAGAACGACGAACTTCCCTTTTAATGCACTCAACACCACCGGTTTTCCATTAATATCATTCAGTTTGAAGTCGGGAGCCTTTTGCTCATCCGCCCCAGTTGCTGTTGATACCGTCCAAAGCATCAGAATCCCTGCAAAGACTGCAAATACCTTTTGTTTTCTATCCATTTTATCAACCTTTCGGCTTGTCATCATTCAATTCCAACAGGCAAACCTCATCGGTTCCCCTTTACTGTCCCCACTTCTACGTCACGACGGGAAATCTGTTTACGAAACTATTCTATTTTTAAATAACCGACGGTGAAAAATGCAGTTATGTTAAATCGATCTAATTGAAATGCAGTCACTCATTTTTCAGAAGCCTTCATATCTGCGGCATATTTCATCAAACCAACTTATCAAGCCAATGTCCGATAACAAAAAAATGGTGTTTTTTTATAAAAAACTTAAAAAAGCGCAGAAAAAATTTGACTTGTGAACCAACAACTTTTACATTTTATAAAATGTAAAATATGGTTTTTCGCTGCTTGAGTTGTTTTCGAGGATTGGGTAATGCAATCGACAGACAATGGAACGTTTCAAATACCGACTAAACTTTTTCGTATCGGTGAAATTGTTCGTTATACCCCCTTCACCCGCCAGACCATTCATAACTACACGACCATGGGCCTGATCCAGGAATCCGACTGGACCGAAGGCGGTCACCGTCTCTACAGTGAGTCGGTGTTTGAACGGCTCTGGCAGATTCAGGAATTGCGTAAAACCAAGACACTAACCGAAATCCGAGACATCTTGAACAGTGAGGATGCATCGCCACTGGCGGTGTCCTGAGATATAAGGAGAATTCCGGCACGGAAGCGGCAGGATGAAAGTAACCACTAAAACATTGGATAACATTACCGAGGTGCTGACTCAGATCATCGAGTTTACCGAGCGCCGCCGTGATATCCTGACACGCAATATCTCCGACTATCAAAACGAAGGATTTCAACCGATGGACCTGCCGGTCATTGAGTTTGCCGACTGTATGACCGAAGCTGTGGCTGAACATGTCTCGTCACAGCGTCTTTTGCTGTGTGACCGGGAACATGTGCGATTCGGCAAAGGTGGCTGCTTTGACGCCCTGCCGGTCGTGGACAGCCAAGCCCTGGAACTTTTATCAACAAACAGTAAACGATATCTGGAATTTCAGATTCAAAAGCTCTCTGAAAACTTAATGAACAACAAAATAGCTGTTGAGCTGCTTAATCAAAAACGACAGCGGCATTCGCTGTAAGGCAGCCAGACGGGTAAACTGCGGAACGGGCATTGATTTTGCTTGAAAAACAGGCCAAAATCTGCTAAAAGTGTCCTTCTATTGTTAGATGCTGCCACGGGGAACTGTCTCGCGATGTATCGTGTGTATCAGACCGGTCGGAGCAGGGAGAAAATTGCATTGTATTGATTGAACCGGGAAGATTCGATGTATTTACAACAACCAAGTAATCACGAGACAGGCGCGATGGTGCTGGCGATTACCAGCGGCAAAGGCGGTGTTGGCAAAACCAACATCTCCACCAATTTGTCGCTGTGCATGGCCGCGGAAAACCAGCGGGTCATTCTGCTGGATGCGGATTTGGGACTGGGCAATCTTGATGTCCTGATGAATCTCAACAGCCGTTACAACCTTTCGCATGTCGTAACGGGCAGACGCAGTCTGGAAGAAGTTATCCAGGTCGGCCCCGGCGGTGTTGAAGTGATTTGCGGAGGCAGCGGCATTGAAAGCCTGGCCAATCTGAACAGTTTTCAACGTCAGCGGCTGATTGAGGAGATGGATCAACTTCAGCAGCGTTCGGATGTGCTGATTATCGACACAGGCGCAGGTATTCACTCATCGGTGATTGGTTTTTGTCTGGCCGCCGACCATACACTGGTCGTCACAACGCCTGAACCGACAGCGATGACGGATGCCTATGCGATGATCAAAGTCCTCGCGTCCAAAAACTATACCGGACGGATCAGCCTTTTGGTGAATATGGCCCAGACACCGGCCGAGGGCAAGAAGGTTTTTCGCCAGATTGCCGATGTAGCGGGCCGTTTCCTGGATATCCCGGTTTATGAAGCCGGGGTTCTATGCAAGGACGACTCTTTATTGCAGGCCGTCCGAAAACGTCAACCGGTGGTGCAGGCCTTTCCCAAAGCGGGGATATCCAAGGCACTGGTCGCCATCAGCAACCGTCTGACGAAAGGAACAGCGAGACGGACACATACAGACGGCTTTTTCAGAAAGGTCGTCAACTGGTTCTTTTAAAACACGTTAAGTAAGTTATTTAATCAGCCGATAAGATTTTGCTCGCAAAATGCCGTTTTTAAGCATTTTGAGTCGTTATGGAAAACCGTGAACAAACCTTATCGGACGCACTGATGGGTAAATATAAAAAATACTGTAAAACACGGAGGTTTTAGGTATGAAAGCCCCCCATTTAGAAAATATTGACATCCAGCAGGTCTGGAGCGACTTCTTCGAAACCCACTCGGAAGAATGCCGCAACCTCCTGATGGAAAATTATCTGCACTTAGTCAAATACACCGCCGACCGTATCTGGGCGAAGCTTCCGGATAAGGTGGAGCTGGATGATTTGATTCAGGCGGGCATCTTCGGGTTGATGGATGCCATTGACGCGTTCGACCCGGAACGCGGTGTCAAATTTGAAACCTACTGCTCTCCCCGTATTCGCGGCAGTATCTTAGATGAGCTGCGCAGTATGGACTGGGTACCGCGGCTAGTGCGAGCCCGTGCCCATCAGCTGGACCGGGCGTTGCAGACGCTGGAGGCCCAATTAGGCCGGATGCCTACCGAAAAAGAACTGGCCGAAGAAATGCAGTTGGATAAAGCCGAATTCCATCGTCTGCAGCGGGATGCCAATGCGATTGGCCTGATCTCGCTGAATAATAAGTTCAGTGACAGCGATGGCGACAAGGATATTCGCGAAATCGACGTGATTCAGGACCAGAAAAGCAAAAACCCCGTCACCGAAGCCCAGAAACGGGATTTGAAAGGCCTTGTCTCCAAGGGCCTGACCCGGGCCGAACGGCTCATTATCCTGCTGTATTATTATGAGGAAATGACGATGAAGGAAATCGGCGCCACGCTCGATTTGTCCGAGTCCCGCGTCTCACAGATGCACTCGTCCATCGTCGCGCGTCTGAAAGCCCAGATGGACATCCAGAAAAAAGAAGAATTCATCAATATCTAAGCCAAAAATGCCGAGGCAGAGACCTCAACCATCTCTGCCCGGCTCAAAATATTAAAGCACTTGCCGCCCTTCTTCTACTTTGTTTTTTCACTGAAACTATCAGTGAAATCTGCGCAATCTGCGGTTTCTTTATATACCTTTATAGTTATGTCTTGCGGTTTATGAATTTTGTGACGAGCATGGCAGCTACGGTGTCGCCGGAAGCGTTGATCATGGTGGCCGGCGGATCGACGAGCATTCCCAGTGTCGCGGCAATCGGCAGCATTTCCGGGTTCAGGCCATAGAGTGTGACAATCAGCATTTCGCCCAGGAAGCCACCGCCGGTAATGCCGCTCATGACGACGCCGCACAGTAAGGCAACCCCCACAGCTCCGGTCAGTGTGCCGATGCCCTCAAATGGCTTTCCGGCCAGTGCGAACAGCACGGCAATCTTCAGAATCGCCGCCAGGCAGGAACCGTCCATGTGAATCGTTGCGCCAATCGGCAGGACAATCTCTCTGACATCTTCCGGCACACCAATCCGCTCTGCCGCCTGCATATTCGCCGGCAAAGCAGCCAAAGAACTGCCTGTGCCCCACGCCGTCAGTGATGCCGGCAGGATATTGGCCCAAAATCGGCGCACTCCGCCGCGTCCGGCGGCAATCAACGCATATACTGAAAAGCCGCCGACAAAATACAGAAATGCCAGTGGATAATACAATGCTACTATTCTCGCATAGGTTTTGAGAAGCTGTTCCCCCTTCACTCCAACAAAATAGGCAAAATACGCCGCTAATCCAATCGGCGCATACAGCATGATCAATTTAATGACATGGCCCATGACAGCAGAACCGGAAATGAGAAACTCACGGAACGGCTTGCCCTTGTCGCCGGCCGCCTGCGAAGCCAAACCCACCAATACTGAAAATATTATCAATGCCAGAATATTCCGACGTGACAGCAGTGCCGGGAAATCAGGCACTGACACCGTCTGGACAACTTTGTCGGCAAATGTCCCGCTTGACGTTTCCTGCGGAGTTGACAGCTCCACCGACAATCCCTTGGCCGGGTCGAATACCTTGACAGCTCCGATCATCAAGATTGACGAAATAATGCCTGTCGCAATAAATACGACCAGCATCAGCCCCGCAATCCGCCCCAGACGTTTAAGATTAGAGCTGGACGCTACCGCTGACGACAGTGAAAAGAATATCAGCGGCACCACCGCCGTAAACAGCAGATTCAAAAACAACTGCCCCAACGGTTTGAGTTTTTCGGCTTTCGGCCCTATCCAATAGCCAAGAGCCGCTCCAAGGCCTACCGAAGCGACCAAAACAATTGTAAACCGCCATTGTTTTATAAATCGCCGCATATCCATACGCTGATCCTAAAAAAGATTATTCCAATTTCTTCATATTATACAACCAACACATTTCCCCGAAATTTATTCTTATTACGGTCTTCTGAGTTATACCTACAGGCTGATTGCGAGGATAACAAGTGTCGCTACAACTGTAAGAACACAGTATGCCGAGAATCCAATTGAACGATCACGGTAGAGGCGTTTATTAAGTAAAAAACCATAAATTGCTATAGCAATACCAACAATAACTGCGATCAGGGCATATGAGGAACGAACTGCTCCAAAAGCATGTTGCAGGTCATTGTTGGCATTCTTAAGCAGATAGGGTGCTGTCGTGTTTAAAATGTCTGCCAAGGGCACGATGAACAACCAAACATAAATAACCGAAGCAATCCAAAACGACCAATTTGTTCGCCTGAGTGAGAGAATTCCCGCAAGCAGGCAAAAAAAAATCCAAAAAATATAAGGGCTCAGAGATATGGCCGTACTACTGTATTCGGTCCCGATTGGAAATGAGTACTGCATATACCCCCATTGTGTCCCCGTGGGCAGCCATACAAAATTGGTAACATGTCCACCTTGTACCCAAACTGCAACACAATGCGCAAGCTCATGGAGAGCCGTGAATGCAACAGCTGCGGGAATCGCAACAATGAGATGCGGCCAATGGCTCTTGAAAAAGAATATGATATCTTTGAGCATAAGCTTTATAAATTGTTTCATGGTTATGCCCGGCCCTTTTTGGGATATCGTAAATCTTTCAATAGAATCACGCACTGTTTGGCGATACTTTTACAGATTCGGGGAAAGGTGAATCGCAGTGGGGTTTGAGTCGCTGGAGTAAAGTCCGGCAGTACCGGAGTGTTATATGTATCCCCGACAACGGTTATTGCATTACGATTATGACAGCCGACGCCCATTTTAGCCGCGGCTGCCAACAATGGTAAATCACCGGGTTTTAAGCCGACCATTTCACAGCAAACCTGTTCACAGGCCGCTGGATCGGTCCCGGCCACCAGGTAGCCGAGGTCACGCGGTTTACCGTTGATCGGCCCCTGCCCTTCCATGGCCACGATACCGTCAATAATGTTCAGCAACGGCGTCATTTTCTGGTAGATACCGATGATGATACGACAAAATGCCTCCATCTCAGCGCCGCGGGCGAAATGCCAGTAGGCCTTTTCCTTACCGCCCAAGCCACAGACACAGCCGTACATATTTTTAAATGCGAATGTCGCTGTCAACTGCTGATGCGCCTTGAGTTTGGGCACATTGATAATCGCATCGGCTTCCAGAGCCATCCGGCTGATCCCCAGTTTGGCTCCTTCGATCATCATTCGCTGCGGCCGGTCCAGGCTGACAACCTCAACGCCCAGTTTGTCCAGACGCTGGTCAATACCCATCGCCCGCAAGCAGCCGCGCGTATTACTCCAGGCAGGAGAATCCCCCACCAGCGGCGTCGCCCCGGCATCTTTGACAATTTCAGCGATTGCGTAAATCACTTCCGGGTGTGTCTGGGCCGGAATTTCCGGAGCTTTGGGGACAATCAGATTTGGCTTTATCAATATGCGTTTGCCCGGCGAGATAAATGTTTCGACACCCCCCAGCAATTCAAACTGTGTTTCAATCGCTTCACGGACCGCCGCCGGCTCATAGCCGAGACAATGCTGAACCGCCACTGTAGCCCTGATATCATCGACCATTAACGTCCGGCTCCGTTGAACAGAATCACCAAAAACGTTGTCGTTTGTTCATTACCGGCAAACAGTCGCCGACACAGTGTTTGCTGCTGAAGGATCACCCCTGCCGGCGCCAGGACGCATAGCTGGCCGGGCTGCATCTCCAACGTGGCCCGCCCGACGTCAAAAGTCTGATACTTATAGGGTACCTTGCCGCTCAGCAATCGTAAATCCGACATGCCCTCTTTCCAGAACGCCGGTTCCAATTGGACCAGCGCCGACTTCTGCTCCGATTCATCATGTTTGACCGACAACAGCCAACCGAGCTTGCCCTTATCCAGCGATACCTGCCCGACAGTACGATGCGATGTGGGAAACCGCATGGACTGCGCATCCATCGGTATTTCAGTCAGAAATTCATAAGCCCCGCGAGGGACAATGACACGTCCCTGCTTAACGCGTTCGGCACCGATCTCCTTCAGTGCCCTGGCGACTTCGGAGGTTCTCTGGCCGGCCGCTGAACCAACGGCGAAACCATTGGCATCAAAGGCAGTCTTATTATCATAGCGAATATCATGTCGGGTCAGCCGGCGAAATACCTTGCTCAGCGAATTCAACGAAGCGTTGTCCAGTTCATACGTCAAAACGGTAAAGGACAGCTGAGGCTCAGATGGAGCGGCCGGCGTGTGTGACTGGAGATCGGTAAATTTTAAGCCCCGCAATGATGGATCGGCGATTTGATTGCCTGCTTCAGGCTCAATACACCCCAAAAGCACCATCAAACAAAGGAATACTAAACAAACTCGTAAAAAAAGGCCATTCATGGTAATGGATTGTATCGCAAAAGGGATAAATGTCAATGGGGCTGTATCACAGGAGGAAGCAATGTGAACTAAAGGCGAAGTTTCGGACTGTCGCAAAACTCCAAAGCAACTGTCTTGGCATAGGAGGGTTCTGCCTCCAAAGGCAGATCGTCAACGCTGTGCGTTCGCACAATACGGGCATAACTGGAAATGCTGCCTCCGAATTCAAGCATTCCTTCAGTCGGCGGAACAGTCATTTCAACGCTGAGAAGCTCCCCGTCCCGGAGACCATCACTGCGCATTTCAACCAGCATCCCGCCGGGACTGACATTTACGGTTTTACCGGTGTACAGTTTGCCACCGGAATGACCGACACGTTGACAGAAGATCGACAGCCTCAGCGGAAAACGCCGGTGTCTTCTTCTTTCCTCATCCATCCTGTGAGCCTCCTTGCATAAAAATACACAAATATGCTGTTAAACCGGATGCAAAACGTATTCCATTATTTCTGCTAAAAGACACAAATACTCAACAAAGCTCTAAAACGTTCCCATAAATATACTTAAGCATTAAATATTAAGAAACGTCCTATATTTATTATATCGGTTTTCAGTATGATTGTTGATAAATATAAACGGAATTTTAACGTAATTTTATCTTTTTGGCAACTATAACTGCTCATGCAGGGCAAGAACCCCTGTGTCATCTGTGGCCTCATCTCAAAAAAGCCTCATTAAGTCCACTTTAACCGGTTTTTGTTGCAAGATGTTTCATTTTTTCAACACACCATTGACCTCCAATCGCTACACTGCTATAATGTTTATATTAGTAAACACGGACTCTGATAATTTGTTTTGGCCGCTGTTATGCAGAAACATCAACAACTCCATCTGAATGCTTTGGCGCGTTCGATTGCTGACTCCTGTCAGTCAGCAATTATTTCTTTCGGAGCAAATCTGGAGGTCATCGACTACACCCCGCTGGCGGCAGAACTGCTGAAATTAGAGCAGTCACTGGACCACACGCTATCAGTCGGAACCGATCCAAACGTCTGGGACAATTGGACCCAACTGCTTGAAGGCACACTGAAAACCGGACAGCAGGCTGATTTTGAAATCGTCAAATACTCACATGGTGGAACCAGCCGCCTGCTGAATATTCTCTGTGCGCCTTTTAAGGATCCGGATACCGGCGCAGTTGTCGGAGGGACTGCCTTGATCAAGGACGTCACCGAGAAACTCGATACCGAACATGAAATGGCCCAGGCCGAACGGCTGATGGCTATCGGCAAAGTCGCCGGCAATGTCGCCCATGAATTGAATAATCCGCTGGACGGCATCCTTCGCTATGTCAACCTGAGCCTTCGAATCCTTGATCAGAATGACCCTGAAAAAGCCCGTGAATACCTGCTGCACTGCCGTACCGGCCTGCAGCGAATGGCACAGATTATCACGGAAATGCTGGAGTTTTCGCGTACCACAAACCTGGCCTTTGAAACAAGCCCGGTCAATAAAATAATCGACGATGCTCTGCGCGCAATGGAAGCATCACTTCGTGATATCGAGGTTGACATTATTCGTGAATACGTGGCCCCACTGCCGCATCTGAAAAGCGACACGGTGTTTCAGGTTTTCTGCAACCTGATCAAAAATGCTGCCGACGCCATGGCCGGCACCGGCAAGCTGACAATCACAATCAGCCAGACGAATGAGTATTGCCGGATTGAATTTTGTGACAGCGGCCCGGGCGTTCAAGCCGGTAACATTGATGATATCTTCAAACCATTTTATACCACCAAATCCAAAGGCCGCGGCACCGGACTGGGACTGGCAATTTGTAAAGATATTCTGGATAAACTGAATGGAACTATTACGGCCCGCAACCTCCCGCAAGGCGGCGCATGCTTTGTGGTGAAGCTTCCCTGCGGTGGACCGGCCGTATCAAACAGGAGTCTGACATGAGCCGACCGGCTGTTTTAATTGTTGATGACGATACGATTATCCTTGATTCACTGTGTGAATTCCTCCGGATTGAAGGATACGACACGACCGGAGCAGCGACGATCGGACAGGCTCGCCGGCGATTGGAAGAACAAAGTTTTGCGCTGGTCATTACAGACGTCAATATGCCGGACGGTGACGGCTTTGATATTCTGGAGATGGTTCGCGACAACTATCCCCGAACCGTGGTAATTATGATTACCGGCTACGGAACGATTGAAAGCGCGGTTGAAGCAATCAAAAAAGGAGCCTATGACTATTTGACCAAGCCGATTGTGGACGATGATTTGCTGTTAGCGGTCGAACGGGCGATTCGCCAGCAATCGCTTATCAGTGAGAACCAACAGCTTCGCCAGCAGCTCGAAAATAAGTACAGCCTTAACCGGGTCATCAGCCAGGACTATAAGATGTCGCGCATTTTCGAACTGATTGGCGCCGTCTCTGACACGAATACAACAATCCTGATGACCGGGCCATCCGGTACCGGCAAAAGTCTGCTGGCACGGGCTATTCATTACCAGTCGTCACGCCATCACGGGCCGTTTGTCGAAGTCAGTTGCGGTTCGCTGCCGGAAACACTGCTTGAAAGTGAATTGTTCGGACACGCTAAAGGCGCTTTTACGGGTGCCGTTGGTGATAAAGAAGGAAAATTTCTGGCGGCCAATAGCGGCACGCTCTTTCTGGATGAAATTTCCTCGGCAACGCCCGCCATGCAGGTCAAACTGCTGCGTGTTTTGCAAAATCGCCAGTTTGAACCCGTCGGCAGCAATTTGACGCATACCGTTGATGTACGGGTCGTATTGGCATCCAATCAGGATTTATTGGAAGAGGTCAAGCAGGGCCGCTTCCGCGAGGATCTATATTATCGCATTAATGTCGTTACCGTGAATCTTCCGCCACTGTCTGAACGAATTGGCGATGTGCCCATGCTGGCCGAGTATTTCATCAAGAATTTCTGTGCCGCTCACGGCAGGGATAAAGCCGGCCTGACTGAGTCGGCTCTGTGGCAGTTGCAAAGCTACTCCTGGCCGGGCAATGTCCGGGAACTTGAAAATGTTATGGAACGCGCTGTTTTGCTGAGCGATGGCCGCGGGCAGATCGCCGGTGTCGATCAAGGGGCCTTTGCTCAGCAA
>JANQGW010000108.1 GCA_028282905.1 Sedimentisphaerales bacterium
ACCACCGCACCCCCCAGAATACTGTATGGCGTGCCGGAGGTAACACCGGTATCGTCGGCAATGATCAGATCATACTCCACATCGATCATTCGGTCACCAACGCTGGTTTCCGAAGCCAGCATCGCCGTAAAAGTGTAATCCATATCCGACTCAAGTTCAATCGCTTTACTGACAATCCCCGCTCCATCGGTGTAGGTGATCCATCCTTTTGTTCCACCAAAGTTGCCGGTTTCAAAAATACGCGACGCATCAGCGGTAGTATCCGTCGGCGTCCAGTTATCATCCATATCCGAAGCGGTTGCCGGATTAACTTCGGCATATGCCTGGAAATCATCCGAAAACATGATCGCATAGGTTGTTTCCTGCCGCGGCGGCGTCTGCACGATGATATCATCTACCGCTAAATAACCACCGTTTTCTCCTGCCGTGGTTCCGATACGCGTAATCACAATGAACAGCTTATCACCGGGATTCAATGTGCCCGTTGTAAAAGATTCGGTAAACAAATGATCGGCTTTGGAATTGTCCACTTCGTAAGGGTCGCTGTGAGCAATCACCGTGATCGGTCCGCCCAGCAGGCTGACCGCGGACGCGGCATCCTGACCGACTAATAAATCATACGAGACATCCACCTGCCGACCGGGGTTGCCGGTTTCGACAGCCATAACTGCTGAGAACACATAGTCTGTGTCGCTTTCGACATCAATCGCTTTACTGGTGATCTGCGTGCTGTCAACAATCGATATCCACATCCGGCTGCCGCCGAAATTGCTGGTATTCCATATCTCTGACGCCCGATCCCCTAAAACAGGTACCGGTTCTGCAGTCCAGTTACCGCTTGGAATATCGCCAATCGAAAAATCCGTGGCATCCTCAACATCATATTGTTGAAAATCATCCTGGAATACCACTGTCCCGGATGCTAATCCAACGCCGGAAATAAATCCGACACATAAAAATATCATGATGTTCACCATTTGCTGCGTTTGCTTCATTGTTAAACCCCCATTTTTTACTTTCATTCTAATTGTTTCCCTTTTGTTATTACGCTTTTCAGCACCATTTGTTTTCTGTGTAAACCGAAGTTCTCTCCCCTCCGGTTTATTTAAATGCTGGCAGATTCTTGGGTTAGACCGAATGGACCGCTTTTGTTATAGCCAACTTCGTGCGGCCCCAGTCAAAGAATCCCAACCGTTCAAGCTCATCATGCAGGCGAATCTCTTCCTGGCTGTTCAATGCCTTAATCGGCAGGCGATTCGGCCCGCAGTCAAATCCCAGATATTTCATCATTTTCTTAAACCCTGCCTGACCACGATATTGATACAGCAGGCGACACATCGCCGCCGAACGTGCCTGAAGTTTAGACGCCGTTTTTAAATCACCATTTTCAAACGCTTCCATGATTCCATGGTACAGCGGTGCGGCAAAATTAAACGTGCTGCCCACCGAACCATATGAACCAACACTTAAAGCACTTAACAGCATTTCATCGCAGCCGTACAGCACTTGATAACGTCCCCGGGCATACTCCAGGCAGTCTTGGAACTCATGAACCGTCAAGGCACTGTATTTAATCCCCGCAAAATTAGGAATCCGCAATAATGCCGTATCCAGCAACTGCCGCATATCAATCGCAATCCCCGACAAAGCCGGAACGTGGTAGTAGAAAAACGGCATCCTGGGAACTACCGAGGTGATCTCATAGAGACAGTCTACCAGCGTGTCCATCGAGTCCAGCTTAAAATACGTCGGCGGCACCGCGGAAATCGCATCGGCGCCAATGGCCTCTGCATGAAGCGCCAGCCCTTTAGCCTCAACCAGGCTGTTGTGGCCAATCTGAATAATCACAGGGATACGACCGGCGGCCGCCTTGACATACGCACCGGCAATGAGCTTTCGTTCCTCGGATGAAAGCGAAGGCCCTTCGCCCGTACTGCCGCAGACATACAGCCCCATCACCCCGTCATTAATCAGATGATCAACGATCGCCGGGATAACATCCACATTCACCTGACCATCTTCGGTCATCGGTGAAAACGTTGCCGCGATTAAACCTTTGTACTGAGTCATAATAACCTCCACAATTCCGCCTGATGCCATTTCAAGCAATCACAGTTCATTTATCTCTACCGCTTCCAAAGCAGTGTCATAGATTCTTAAATTGTCAATCTTACCGTTAAAATAATGCGTCTGGCTGTAAGCATCCCGGCCAATCGCCGCATCTACCGGAACGGCTCCACAACGCGTGTCGATATCCACGTTATTGTAGGCCGAAAGCGTTTCCGGCTGTCCATCCACATACAATTGAATATCCTGCGAAGTCGGCGTTGCTACTTCCGGCAGTACAACCGCAATATGATGCCACTGACCGTCATTAATAACCGTTGTCCCGGTCGCATAGCCAAATCCGACATTGACTTTCAGCTTGCCTCCGCTAACCAATATGGACCACTGGCCGCCCCACGGATAGCCGGCCTGCCCCCAACTGACAATCGTACCTTCAGTTGGCTGGCTGGTTTGAATCCGGGCCGAGACGGTGCGTGCTGCTGTGCCGAGAACACCGCAATAATCGGTAATTACCGCATAATCGTCTGTTCCATCCAACAGCAATGCGTTACCGCTGTAGCCAACATCCCAGCAACCGGTTTCATCTGTTCCAGACAGAGTCGCATCCAGGTCTTTGTAATTGTCCCGCACGATTGTCCCGGCCGCATCATCCATCTGCCAGTCAGCAACCAATCCGGAAATTGTCCGGCTGTCCCAGTTTGACGAAAGAACAGCATAGTCCGTCAGTGTCACGTCCTGATCGCCGGTCAAGTCCGCTCCGCCGCAGGCAGGTATGTCAACGCAATCCGCCGCCAGCCACTGCGTGGCGAACGCGGACAAATCGTCCAGTCCCCAGTGACCGCCGTAGGTGTTTAGGACCGTCACATACAGCACCGCCGTATCTTCCTGAGCGAGCGGGTCCACCGCACGGACAATAAAACCGTTCTGGCCGACATCGCTGTCTGTCGGCGTTCCGCTGAGTGTTCCGTCCGGAGCAACATTCAGCCATGCCGGGCCACCAACCTTCGCATAGGTCAGCATCTCATCGTCCGGATCCTCCGCAAGTCCCGCAAGCGTATCTGTATATGACAGACCTTCCACTGCATCACTCAAAATAATCGGATCGACAGTAAACGCCGGCGGATTGGACGTTTGCGTTCCGGCAGGCTTATCATAAACGATCACATTATCAATCTTGAAGCCCTTTGTCCCAACCGCTCTGAATCGCAGATCAACATCACCGGCGACATTGACCGGAACCACTACCGTCGGCCAAGGCTTGTCATCATAATGAGGATTCAACCCCGTCATATGAATATTCCACACCTCCGTCCAGCTGCCGCCGTCAACCCGGTATGACAGCGAGACATCCGCATTCGTCGAACTGGAAAATGAGGCATAATCAAACGTCACGATTCCAACACCATGATCATCACCGGGAATCGATACCAGACAGCTTGAATCCGTCGCGTTGATTCCCATCACCAGTGCCTGAATGCCATCCGGTGGAATGTCGGTACGGTTCCAGATGCGAGCATCATTAATCGTAGCCCATTGCACACCGTCAACATCAACAACAGCTCCCAAGGCACTGTGTGACCCCGCAGCATAGCCCGTGAATCCGTCTTCCGGTTCAAAGCTGGTATTAGCCAGTACGGGTGCTCCCACGAATGTCTGTCCAGAAAGGCCGGCGTTATAAATGGTCTGAATCTCTGTGGTATCCAGCGTACGTCCCCAGACGGCAAAGTCATCGATCTTGCCGTCGAAGTGGCCGCCGGTACCATCCCATTCGGAACCAATCGTCATCTGCCGTGCCAAATCAAGCTTGTGCAGCGATTCGGAATCGGTTCCCGCTGCCGTACCGTCCACAAACAGAGAGGTCGTGCCGGCCCCATTGTTCATCACAACAACATGATGCCACTGACCATCATTGATATTGGTATTAAAAGTGTCGGCCCCGCTGCTGCTGCCATCAAAGAACGGACGTAAATCGCCGTTGTTGTACAGCATGACATGAGCCCCCTGATTGTTGTATATCGACCCACTGGTCGCCGTCGAAGTTGTATTAATCCAGAATGACAAAGCCACCGCATCAAGATCACCTTCAATTGAATTGACATTGACCGACTGGACCGAGTCATTACTGCCGTCAAATGACAGGGCCTGGCCAATTTTTCCGACTTGGCCGGTAGTCGCCTCAAGAATCGCAAAATTCTCAGTTTCAATGGAGATATCATCAAGCTGATAATCGCCGGACTCTATGGTGTGAACGTCCCGGTCATCCATTGTCAAATGCAGCAGCAGCCGTTCTCCCAAGTCCGCATAAGTCGTCGCAAACATCCATACCTGGCCCGGTATAACCGTCCCGCCGTCCACTTCGTCCACACGCCAGTAGTAATTCGTCGCATATTCCAGCACACCGGGATCAAATGTGGCGGTACTATATTGCCCCTTGTATTCCGGCGAGCCGGTTGTTGCCGCCGCAACAGAAGCATAATCGGTCCCAAAATAAACATTGTGCTGATAACTGCCCTTGCCAGCCATCCAGCTCAAGTCAGCCGCAGTGGCAACATTAATTTGACCATCGGCGGGCACAGGTGCTCCGGCAGGCAGTTCTGCAGGGCTCATCAGATTACCGATCTCAGTCGCGGTCAACGCTTTTGTATAAATGCGGGCATCATCAAAGGCAATATCAACCGCCGGGCCTCCATTCCAGTGGTCACGTCCCATATACAGATCGGTTCGGCCTTCAAAGATAAATAATCCAGCTGTCAGGTTTGCACTGTCAACTTCCTGCCCCTGAACGTAAAGCTTTAATGTATCATTACTACGATTGATAACCATCGCGACATGATACCATGTATCCGGGCCAATTGGCCCGCTTGAAACCGACTGACTGCCTGTCAAGCCATCCCACTGACGAACCGTCGCCGCAATGCCCCCGGCGCCCGCGGCTATCGAGTAGCCATAACTGGCCTTATTACCTTTATCGAAAAGCGTCACGGTTGACGACAGATCGCTCAGGCGGAACCAGAACGCCAGAGTAAAACTTTCATCCATCGGATCGAAAAAGTTGCTCGCACGCGATTCCAGCGGATATTCCGTTTCCGCTTCCTGAATGAGATCAGAACCGTCACAGATCATCCCCTCGTTGCCCTGAACAACAATCGCATTGCCGATAACCCCCGGAATGCTGTCTGTGTTGAACGAGCTGCCAGCAAGGGTGCCGGGATGATTGTTGCCGCTGGAGTCGGCTGCAGTACTGCCGCTTGCGTCCTCAAACTCCCAATGGGCGGCCAGTCCCTGATTGACAACTTCAATGTGGACCAACCCGTATGTTTCGAGCGAACCGTCTGAAACGGTATAAACAATCACATCTTTTCCGACATAGTCGGCCGCCGGCGTGTAATGCAGGGAATTACCAATTTTCGTGACCGTCCCCCCTTTTGCAGTCGAAGTCGTATAATAATTTACAGAAAGTGTATCGGCGTTTGCATCCCAGTCATTGTTCAGAACGGGAATATCCACAGACGTATTAACCTGCGTAGTCGCCAGGTCAATATACGCATATGGATGCATATTCATTGGATAGCTAACAGTTGAAATATTGCCCTCATTGATTTCATTTTGACGTCGATTCAAGACCCGCTGAATATTCATCTCACCGTGATGACGATGACTGCCGTTCATGGTATCCCGGCCATAGTAATAATGGCTCGCACCCCAGTTGTGTCCATTCTCATGATACAGGGCATTAACACAGATTGGCTCTCCGCCGGGATTGTAGAAATTGCTGCCGGAGGCATATCCGCCCGCATAAGTAAAGTTATACGGGAACATACTCGCGATAAATCCCCGCTCGTTACGCCCGATATTCAGCCATTCGCTGCGCAGCATGGAATTGAATTGACCGGCGTTGCCGGCTGTTGGAAAATAAAACTGCTCCTTTCGAATCACAAGTTCTGTGAACACAATATCCAAGAGCATATCACGTGAATTGAAGAAGTTATGGATATTCATGAGGTTTTCAACCACAGCAACGGCAGTTTCAGGGTCACCATTGCCCCAGCTTGAGCTGTCAAAGTATCGGCTGGGCATATCATAGACACCGTGAGCACGATACATCCCTGCTGGCGGGATCAACTGATGCGGCGGATCAATCCCCAATGGCAAGATGGTTCCACCCTCTGAGAAGTCATCATTGTCCAAAGCCCCCTGCGTCATTTCCGGTGCCGAATCAACCGTAGTGGATTCGGCTTCCATAACGGCACTGCTGCCGACAATTCCGGACACATTCACACCGGAAACAGACCACAACTCGCCCTTGCCCGAATGAGCTTCGGCACGCAGAGTATTGTTCGGCAGAACTACTGCTGTGACGAGGTGATTTGGATTTTGCTGAATATAACCGCGATAAGTTCGAACTTCAAGCGTTGGCGAACCTGTTTGGTCATCATGAATCGTCACATAACCATTTGTCGAGTCCCAGGTCATCACTCGGTAATTCGCCGGACGAATCGAATATCGTGATAATACCAGTGTCTTTGTACCCTGCCCGCTTGGGTACACGGTCACGGTAAAATCATCCGGCAGCGCAAATGCCGCCCCGTTCAGTAATAATGTTATCATTACAATTAATAAAAGACGACCGGAAATCCTGTAATCCGCCATAAACAACCCCCAAAAACGTGTTTTCCTTGCACTTGATTCTGTCATCATCATATTTCTGTTTATGGTCGGCGGCGGTCTTGCCAAGGCAAACCGCCGCCGACCCCCATTACTAATTATACATCATGTTACATCTTCAAAACAAATTCAACCCTACGCACGGCGACGACGCAGCAGCAAGCCACCTAGTCCCAGCAGAACCATCGTTGCCGGTTCCGGAATAGACTCGATCGTAACAGTGAAGTCTTCCAGACCCACTTGCGAATCCATGTCAATGGAACCGCCGGTGCTGGCACCCCACTGGATGAAGCCAAAACCGACAACACCTTCTCCGGCCTTCAGGACGGGCTGGTTGTTGTTAATGCGGGTAGCACTGAAAGTGCCCGCTGTATCTACCAACTCACCCCAGATGTAACTGGTTGTGCCATCCGGTTCGGCATACGCTGACAGGTCATCCCATGTGGTTGAACCAATCTGTCCAAAATTAATGGCACCCACACCATTAAAAGAGTTATTACTGTGATTCCAACGGTAGTACTTGGTTTCAGTACCAATAGTAACCGAAATAGCAGCAGACCAGTTGGTCAATGTTGAATCATCAGTAGCATCAAACGTCCAGTCGAAATCAGCCATTCCGCCGCCATCTGTACTCAGATCATATGTCAGGTTGCTCATCCACAGCACACCATTCGTATAGTTGGAGCCGCCGCTAACATGTTCAGCTCGCAGTCTGTCCTCTGTAGCTGCATCTGACAGGCGAACCCCAATATTGCTGATCGTCACATTTTCCCATTCGTATGCCATCCCCGTGAAGTCTGCCAGATCGGTTGTGGACAACACATACGTTGCTGCCTGGGCCGAACCGGCCAGTAATGACATACAGATCAATAAAACGAATACTCTTTTCATCTTTCTACCTCCACAAAAATTCACTTTTTCTTTTCCCCGATTACGGAACACCCGCAACCGGGCCTTTTCACACACACTTCAATATAATGTCGCTTACATTTGTCAATATTATTTAACCGCTTGCGGGACATAAATCTTGACATAACTCGGCCCAGCCAATACACCTCGGAATGTTTCCTCCGAGGAATACTTTCGGACACTACCGTCAATATAGCCCGCATTCATTTTCAAGTCCGGCAGCGTTTCTGTCGGATCCAAAAGCCGGTACCACTGGTCCTGTTTCGATTTTGACGCATCTTTAAACGGGTGCGTACTCGACCAGGTATCCGGCGTTGCCAATTCGTTCCAATACAGACAATCGCTGGTAACCAGCGTGCTGGACGATTCTTTGCCGGGACCGGCAAAGCGTTTTTCATTCCCGGCCGTCTCATGGTTAAACCCGCCGTAATTCCACAGAAGATAATAGGAACTGTTCAAAAAATATGCCTCGCCATTTTCATATAATTCCTGATATGTCTGGCCGCCGGTATTGGAAACGGGTGCTTCCAGATCAACCCGTGCCAGCGGACAGTTATACACATCCGCAAGTTCATTATAGCTAAGCAGATACTTACCGATCCATCCTCCGGCCAATCCGTTGGGTGAACCGCCTTGGATATTTCGTTCCGAATGATAATTTAACCGTCCGGGCATTGTCCAGAAACCATTACATTCCCAATAATTATTCGACTTTCGCTGTCCCAGTACACTGGGCGGCATTTGGCTGTCATTATCAGGGCGATAGGCAATCACTCCGTAAACCAACTGTTTTTGATTGCTCGAACAGATCACCATCATAGCGGCAGACTTTGCCTTCTTCAAAGAAGGTAAAATAATTGCCATCAGTAATCCGATAATCGCGATGACGACTAACAGCTCAATTAATGTAAATCCTTTTTTATTTGACATAGATTTCATCTCGACCAATTCTTAACGCCATTTTTTGGGTATATAGTAATAATTATCTGTCGTCCACACAATGGATGTATTGGCACCTGAATATCTCACCACGCTGCCGTCCGTATAGGCAGCATTCATTTTCATTTCCTGCATTTCTGCCGGCAGCGGCCCTGTAATGGTGGAAGCCGGTTCATAAATCCAGTATTCCGCACAATAATTGCCGAAAATAGGATCTGAATCATAATCCTGAAACTGACCGGACCCTTTAGACGGTTTATGAGACAGCCACCATTCCGGGCGACTGACAATCCTGCCCCAGTTAAAGATACAGTCTGAAAGCAGCAGATTGTTTTCACCTTTGGTCCCTTTACCGGTCGGGCCGATGAACTCCGCTCCACCGTAAATGCCGCTCAAGAACTTATAGCCGCCCCAGTACAGATTATACGAAGTCAGCGTCCCCTCACCACTGTATGTAGGAGTCGTAACCTTATAATCTACATACTGTCGCTGCAGTTCACTGTTGTCTTTTGCCCGGCCCAGGGGGCAGACAAACACATCTACCAGCGGTAAATATTGGCCCAGGTAGTAATATGTCCCCTCATGCGCAGCGCCGCCTTTGCCCGGTCCCTGATGGTAGTTCAAGTAGTTCACAACGCTGAAAGAACCGTTAGGGCGTTCTGCCGGATGCGGAGGGTAAACGGCATCATTGTCTGCGGCATAAGCAAATAAACCGGTTAAGGTTTGTTTCTGATTATTAGCACACAGAACCAAACGAGCAGACTCTTTGGCTTTATTCAACGACGGAATGAGCACAGACATCAGCAGTGCGATTATCGCAATCACAACCAGTAATTCAATTAAGGTAAAACCTTTTTTGGTCGGCATCGATATCATATCAACCATACCTTTCTTAACCAAAAATTACTTCTGCCCAGATAACACTTCCGAACTGTTTAGCGCCAGATTTCCGGAATATAATAAGCCTGATTCACTGTCCATTTCACTTCACTCCCGGAAAACTTTCGAACACTGCCGTTAATATAGGCTGCATTGTATTTCAACTCTGCCAGTTCAGGGGGCAACTCCCCGCTGGACGGCAGAGTGCCGGGTATATAAATCCAGAAATTTTCTACATAGTTTCCCCAGCCTCTTGGATCGCTCATATAATCTAAAAACTGACCGCTACCCTTGTTCGGCTTATGAGCCAACCACCAATCTTCAGTGGAGCCTTGCCAGTTGTAGATAGTATCTGATAGCACTAATCCGGCTTCCTTTTTATTGCCCTTGCCAGTCGGCCCGGTAAACAAAGTTCCATCCATCATCGGTGACTGGGTACCGCCATGTTTGAAATTATATCCACCAAAATAAAGATTGTAAGAAGTATGCGATCCGTGATTGCCTCCGGCAAAATGATCCGAATAATTTTCATATTGTTCCTGGAGTACGGTGGTATCCTTGGAACGTCCCAGCGGACAACGGAATACTTCTACCAATGGCAGATAATCCCCAAGATAATGAAACAACCCATATTGTTTGGGATGCCGGTAGTAATTAAAATAATTAACCACACTGAACGTACCATTGCCGCGGTCAGCCGGATGCGGGGGTAAGCTTCCATCATTATCCGGTGCATACGCCATTAGGCCGTAAAGTGCCTGTTTCTGGTTATTCGCGCAAATCGTCATTTTGGCCGCTTCCTTGGCCTTGCGAAGTGATGGAACGACAACCGCCATCAATAACGCGATAATCGCGATGACAACCAACAACTCAATTAAAGTAAACGCTTTTTTCATTTTAATTGCCCTATCAATCCCAATAACTCTTTTCCTGTTTTGTTTGCGATATTTTCTAATTCTGTCTTAATTGCGCTGTGCGTCATCGGCGATTATTATTGCTACAGTCTCTTTCTCTTATTTTTGTTGCTTTAAGCTGGTTGGAAGTCCCCCGTAATCGGGGGACTTCCAACGCAATCATTGTTACATTGTCAAAGGAACAGACTTTTCCTTCGTCTTATTCAACCGGTAACTGCTCACAAGCGAGATTGCCGGGGTCAGTACATTCCAACCATTCTTTTGCCAGCAAAGCAAAGTCTTCCAGTGTCACATAGCAGTCCTTGTTCAAGTCCGCTGCGTGATACACAGTGCCGGGCTGTCCGCACCAGGCCTCATCGTCTTCAACCGTTACAATCACATCACTGACAGTCACATCATAATTGGTATCCGTTGTAGAAACTGTATGCGTAATTGTTACATCACGCGGACCGTCTGAAGTGGCATTGTCATCTGCTGTTACAGTCACGGTTTGAATACCGGCTGTCGGGAAGTTCAGTGTGATCGGGGTTCCCATACCAGCGCCGAGGTCAATTTCTGATGCATTTGGTCCAGTCGGAGTTACGGTAATATCCACTTGAGCCGTCGGGCTGCCGAGAACTTCGATCTGATAGGTATCCGCAGCGCCGCCCTCTGTGACCGTTGTAGAACCACCGGTTTCATAAACGGCAATTTTACCGAGATACTTACCAATCAGATAATTCTCAACTTCGGCCCGATCGAGAGCCGTCAAACTACCCTTGTACCAGACAATTTCAGCAATCTCACCGTCGAAATCATCACTAAAGGAGCCGACCATTAAACCGGACATGCCAGCATCGCCGCTCGGCAAGGGTGCGCTGTGAATCAGCTGTCCATTCTGATACAGCTCCGAATCACCAGAGCCGCCGTTATACACAGCAGTCAACACAACACGTGAACCGATTGGTGCTGCGTCATCAGTCAGCATCGCTTGATCGGTATTCATTTCCCAGTTTCCACTGCCAGATGTACCAAGCTCAAAGTTACCATTGCTGCTTGTAGACTCCAGAACCTGGTAGTCACCCAGGCTTGCTACGGTTGTTACGACAAAAACAGTGTGCGGGAACGGATCGGCACCATCCAACGGATTGTGGAATTCTGAACGAGATGCCCATATGTGGTCATTAATACCAAATTCCAATGTCGGCTGGCCCGTATATCCGCCATCTGCTATATAAGTTGGCCTGTTGTGACCACCGGACAGACGATATACATCACGACCGTTTCCGGTCTGATCGATCCACAGGGTAACATCTTCACCATCAGCAGCAGGTGCATTGCCATTCATCGCACCAGCATCAGCCTTGAACCAGGCAAATGCTTCAACCGATGTCGGGCCCGTCGTGTCATTATCCAGAATTCCTGCCGTCACATCCGGCACAGTCAGAAGACTGTAATCGCCATCAGCGGTGGTGATCGTATGGCTCATGACACCAAGATGCGGCGTATCTTCAGCATCCAGATCATCGATGGCCACAAGCGTAATGACCTGCGGCGTCGCCCAGTTGGTGTCGTCAAAGATGATGTCATTGACGTCGGCAAGCTGAGCATCCGGGGCAAATCCAATGGTCACCGGAGAAGTCGGAGGTGTATCCAGCACGATCGTATAGGTATCAGTGGTACCATCTTCAGAGAGTATAAGCGTTCCTGTACTGACCGTCACGCCGGGTGTCCCGTCGTCATCGGCAACATTAACCACGAGATCAGCAAAATCTCCTTCATTCCATTTCTCTTCAGCAGCACTGACCGAATGAGAAATGATGCCCATGTGGATCGGGAACTCAACATCAGCATCATCAACCGCTGTCACTGTAACCGTCACGGTGTAGTCATTCGGATCACCCGTATCGGCCGGGAAGACAATTGAAGTCGTATCCACATCGACCTGACTGTCAGGAGTGATTGTCACGGTTACCGGACTAGCAGGATAATTCGGATCCGGCCACAGAACAACATCATAGGTGTCTGATCCCAGACCTTCGGCCACGCTCGTATCACCGTCCGTTTGAGAAACAGTTACATTTCCATACCGCAGTGAGACTAAGTTCCAGTTGGCCACTTTTCCTGTACCACCGGTGCTGCCCGACTGGAAGCCGACACGGTTGTCACTCCCGCTGTTTGAGGTACCACTTTTAATGTCATACTGCTGGTTCCAAACCCCATCGATATAGAGATCAACGACGGAACTCTTCGGTGCACCAACAGCCGTAATCAAGTGATAGGAGCCTGCTGAATCAACTGCTAATTCTACTGCCGAACCGCCAATCGGACTGACAGACAGGGCATTATTGGCTTCAACATAACTGACACCAAAGCCTACACGTTCACGAGCCGTCAAGCCCCATCCCGGGTCATTGGCAGTGGTAATACCCCACATGACAAAGTTACCACCCTGAACGGGTCGTACACGAAACTCAAACACCCAGCCGCGGTCATACATCTTCTGGAAATCAGCCGCTGTCAGATCGTACTGATACCGAGGGTTTAAGCTACTGGACTGGTCATTGATTTGCCAGCCATTGTAGCCGGTCGCGGCATCTGGTTGTAATGAGAACACAGATGTGTCCAGTGTATTATGCGTCCCTGTCCAGCCTTGCAGGACCGGATCAAGATCAGCAGGACCACCGCCATCCGGACCTGCATCGTATTCACAAATGGTCCCGGTAGCAGAAGCAATTCCCACCAAACCTGTGGTTAATATCATTAACAGCGTTAAAATCTTATTTTTCATCATTATTGTCTCCAAATAAGGATTATCTGTTTCGATTCATTACGGAAGCACCAGGACACAATCGTCCGGGAAGAACGGATCGGTACAATCCAGCCACTGTGCCGCCATAATCTGCAAGTCTTCCAGATTCACATAGCAGTCCAGATTCATGTCTGCCAACAAATGCGGCAGTTGGCCCAAACCGTCATTGCAATACCGTTCGTCATCATTGAGAACCACTTCAACATCCTTAACAGTTAGACCTGTTGAGGTGTTGACAACCGGGATGATCTCCGGACCTTCAGATTCACTGTCATCAGTCGAAGAAACATCAATCGTCAGTATTTCCGTGGCGGTGTCGCCAACAAAACTGATTGTTTGAGCAGTCCCTGCACCGGCACCCAAATCAATTTCAGATGCCGAATCACCGGTCGGCGTACCCGTCACATCCATGGCGGCGTGATTACCAATAGCCGCGTAGTAGATCGAATCGGTATTCGGGTCATTCTCAAGAACCTCTGTACTGGCGTTTGATTCATAAACTTCGATCTGCTCAAGATGGACACCCATCAGGTATGCTTCAACCTGCTGCCGTTCTACATCACTCAGAACAGCGTCATAAACGAGTATTTCCTGAATCGTACCCGTCAGGCGATTACTGCCGGTATAACGTCCGCCAGGCAGGAAGCCGCGCAACTCAGCGGTTCCAGCCGATCCCGTTGCCTGCAGCACACCATTGAAGTAATAGCTTGAGTCAGGATCGGCAAAAACGGCCGTATGAACTGTGTTACCGCTTAATGCCGGGTCCATTGCAACCAAAGAAGCGCCTGCATACATCCGCAAATCACCCGTGGAGCCTTGAACAAACAGGGCACTGCGTCCACTGCTGGTCGTAGAATCAAAGAAGTAACAGTCGGCATCATCACTGTTATCTGCAACAACAAAAATCGTCTTCGGATGAGCCAAATCACCCCAGGAACCGCGATCATCCCACAGAGTACCGGTACTGAAATCCAAGGCAGGGCCGGCAGCTTCGTAAATCGGACCGGTGCCGTTGACACGGTTCAGACTGCGGCCGTTACCGGATTGATCACCCCAGAGCACCAGAGTATCCTGATCGACAGCCGGACCGCCGGCACTAATCGTGCCCTTGTCCGCTTTGTACCAGGCATACGGAGCCGTGGTCGCCGGGGCCTGTACTTCATTATCCGTTACCAGAACCGCAACATCATTCGGCTCAACCGTACCATAGTTCAGATCTGTCGTGCTCACGGCATGCGTCAGCAATGCAAAATGAGGAGTTTCTTCTGCCGCCGCGTCATTCACAGCCGTCACCGTTACTGTCTTGGCAGCCCAGTCAGCAGCCGTAAAGGTAACCGGATCAGCCGTCACCTGACCGGAAGCATCCGTCGGCGTCACTGTAACATCCTGAGCCGGTGGGAAGGGAATAGAAATCTCATAGGTCGCCGTATCCGCCAGGTCCAGATGCAGCAAGGCATTAGGTTCTTCCGTCACCTGAACAACTTCGGTACTCAATTCAAAGGAAGGAGAACCATCATTATCCGTCACCGTTACCAGCAGGTCCACGGTCAAACCGTCATAACGCGTGTCATCGCTGGTCGTGGTAATAGTTATCGTATCCTCATGCAGACCTTCCAAATCCTCATCATCAACCGCAATGATATTGACCGTCTGAACCATATCATTCGGATCGCCTGCCGTCACTGTCAGAACACTTGGAACCAGCGTGACTTCACCGTTTGCAATCGCCAGGTTAATCGTAACATCGCTATCCGGCATCGGAGAGTTTGCCATATTGGGATCCGTAGCGAGCTTAACATCAAAGAAATCACCCACCGCGTCGCCTTCGGTCACATCCGTCATTCCGTCTGTTTCACTGACGGCCACATCAATCACCTTGGACCGAAGTTCAACATACTTGAACATCACTTCGGCGCTGGTGCCGCCACTGCTGCCCGACTGGAATCCCAAATGATCCTGAACACGCCCGTCAGAAGTATTGTTCTGGATCGCCATCGCAGTCGGCGCTCCGCCGTCAATCGAAGAAGTAAAGTTATAATTGACACCATCAAATTCACCGTCGATGACAACCGTGTGGTAAGCACCGTCATTGGGGACAGAAGCAATACCAAAACCGATTCGCTTATCAGTGCCGATATTGGCCGCAGTTTCAAAAACACTGCCGTTGAACCCAAATCCGCAGAACCAACCGCCAAGATTCTTAACGACCATCGTCAACTGGAAACCGTCATCAAAGAGAGCCTGATCCTCTGCTTCAGTCCTGTCATAGAAAAAAGACGGCAGATTGAACGCCCCGTCAGTCAGCTGGTCCTTGCAGTGGAGCACAATTTCATTTGCATCCACAACCATTTCCATGTTCGCTGTACCGCCGGCAATCGTTGTTGTCGTGCCGTCACCTAATACCACTTCAATATAATCCCATCCCTGGGCATCCGGCGCGGTCCCCAAAGAAGAATCATATGTGGCGATCACACCGGCTGTGGCTGTCCCGCCCGTCGCGAGTACAAGGCCGCAGACCATTAACAAAAGTAATAAATTCTTTTTCATAATACAACCTCCACAAAAAATTAGTATTTACTTCATAATCTCCCTTACCCAAATCTTGCGTCATCCATGACTCAAAACATCTCTTCTCTTTTCATCACCCTTTCAATAAAAATGTCAACATGCCGTTATGTGTTAAAAATGTTATGCGACCTCACCGGACGCATTGTTTCGGATGCCCAGCAGATCGGCAAGATAGCTGTAATGTATGTTGATGAGTCGTGCGGCTTCTTCACTGTTGTGGGTACGGATCGCGTCATACAAATCCTGATGAGTTGAAGTGCCGGGTGCTTCGAGGCAGTGACTATACTGTTCTCCGCTCATAGACTGCATAATCACCTGAAATGCCATTGCATACCATTGCAACAGTTTCGAACGGAACAACTGCCGAAATCCTTTACCGCCGGCAAACTCAACCACCTGCAAATGAAAAGTAATATCCGCCTGGCGAAAAGACGCTGTGTCTGATTTAGCTTTGGCAGCTTCCATAATATCGAGGATTTGCTTAAGGACAGCAACCTGCTCAGTCGTCACAGTTGCGGCAAGCGAATAAAAAGCCCCTGTCTCAAAACTCAGGCGGAACATATAGATTTCGCGAGCAATATCCGGATCACTGAAATCAACCAGAAAAGAACCCTTATTGCCAACGGTGCGAACCCAGCCTTCCTGGCGTAAGCGAAATATCGCTTCCCGGACAGGTCCGTTACTCATTTTCAAAGCCTTCGCTAAAGTTGATTCGGTAATCTTACCGCCGTATTCAATCTCCTTTGTGTCACTCTCATCAGGAAACACAATCTCTTTGAGGGTGTGTTCATATGCCAGATCCGCAAGCGTCACTTCTTTGTTGACATCACTGCGAAGCGGTATGCACTCCAGCATCTGATTCATCGGTACGGCAACGTTGTTGGTATTGACATTATAATTTATCGGTGTCATCGGTGTTTTTTTCCTTGCGATATTTCCTAAGATCGACTATATTACACTTAAGCACTTAAGCACTTAAGTGTAATATAACCTTTTCTATCGGTTAGAGTCAATGAATTTTTAAAATATTTTTAATTTTTTTGCGATTTGAATGTAAAAACGAGTTTTTTCAGTGAGATTTGCAAAATCTCGGGGGGACACAAAAATATGGACTTGATTTTACTTAATTTTAAAAAAATAACCTTTTTATTATTGATCGGGCTTCAAATATTCATGATAAGCGGCTGTAATAATACTGAAAAAAGGCCAAATACTATTCAGTGGTATCCACTTTCCGCCCTACCTTCTCTTGAAACAGAGAAATCTCAGCCTGGGCTTGCTGGTGCATTAATAGGTGTTTCGGATAACTGCCTTCTTATTGCCGGCGGAACAAATTTTCCTCAAAAACCAGTCTGGGAAAGCGGCCCAAAGCGTTTTTACGACGATATCTTCATTCTTACACCAGACATGAAATGGAAAAAAGGGTATAAACTGCCCTATCCTTTAGGTTACAGCACAACACTGAGCAACAACGGCCGGATTATTTGTGTTGGCGGACACGATGGCAAGACGCTCCGAAATGAAGTTTTCTCAATAAAATGGAATAACAACACTGACAAGCTTGATTTTACCGAATTACCTGCCCTGCCGCTGCCTCTATCCAACTCGGCCGGGGCAACGATTGACAACATACTATATATTGTCGGAGGGCAGACGGAAATCAGCCATGATGGCCAAAAAACAAAACAGGCTTGCAACGATCTATATTATATAGATATGAAGAATGTTGAAACCGGCTGGCAAAAAGGCCCTTCTTTTCCCGGTCCAGCTCGAAAAAACCTTGTTTCCGCTGCCCAGCAAACACCGGATGGGCCATGCTTATTTATTTTCAGCGGTTTAAGTTTTCCGCCCGAAAAATCCGAACCAAATGTTATGACCGATGGACTCTGCTACAATCCGCGTTCTCAGCAATGGACAAAAATTGCTCCCATCGCCCCAGAAGGTCTGCCTGCAAGAGCCGTCTGCGGAGGTACAGCTATCGCATACGGTTCAAAACACATTCTTGTCTTCGGCGGCCGCGGCTCTCAAAATCTTGCTTCAATACTTAAAACCATCCGAGAACGCGATAATGCAAAAGAAACGGGCGACACGGAAACTCTTCAGCGATGTGAAAAAATCATACTGGACTACTTCACAAAAACAGAATTTCGATTCAACGATCTTGTTTTATCATATAATACATGGACAGACACCTGGCAGTCGCTTGGAGTTTATCCCGCCCGGCCGGTGACAAACAGCCAGGCAGTCTGGTTTAACGGCGGCATTGTCATTCCCACAGGTGAAATCCAGCCGGGCGTGCGAACACCGTCGATCATGTTTGGAAAAATAGAAGAATGAACACCCAACACTGTTAAATTCAAATGGGGGATACATGACAGCATCGAAGTCAGAAAAATTATCACGACGACATTTCTTAAGATCAGCCGCCTTGGCCGCCGGCCTTTTGAGCATCGGGGGCTGCTCTAATCTGTCACGCCGAAAAAGTCCTCATCAACAGCCCAATATCATCATTATGATGGCCGACGACATGGGCTTTTCAGACATGAGCTGCTATGGCGGAGAGATTCACACGCCAAACCTTGATCGGTTGGCATCCAACGGCTTGAGATTTACGCAATTCTATAACGGCGCCCGCTGCTGTCCGACGCGAGCATCTCTGTTGACGGGTCTCTATCCGCATCAGGCCGGGATTGGACACATGACACATGATCTGGGCCATCCGGGCTATCGCGGCAACTTAAGCCGTAATGCCGTTACGATCGCCGAAGCTCTCAAACCCGCCGGCTACCAAACCTTAATGACCGGCAAGTGGCACGTCACCAGTCAATGGAAAGACGAAACCGATAAATCCAACTGGCCCTGTCAGCGAGGCTTTGATAAGTTCTACGGCACACTGCCCGGACACGGCAGCCTATGGGATCCGACCGGTTTGGTGCTGAATAACACCCCGATAAAAGCAAAGGGTGACTATTATTATACAGAGGCGATCACAGAGTATTCAACAAAGTGGATTAATGAGGCCGCCGACGCCCATCAACCGTTCTTCCTCTATGTCGCTTACACCGCTCCGCACTATCCGCTGCACGCGCGAAAAGAATATATTAACAAATACAAAGACTCATTCACCGACGGCTGGGATAAGCTTCGGCAAACACGATTCGAGAAAATGAAGGAAATGGGCATCCTCCCATCCCACGCAAAACTGTCGCCGCGTGATGAGCAATGTCCCGCCTGGGAGAAAGAACCCTGGCAAGACTGGCAGGCACACCGAATGGCCGTTTTCGCTGCCATGATCGAACAGATGGATGAAAGCGTTGGGAAGATCGTCAGCACACTGAAAGAAAATGACCAACTTGACAACACCTTGATCCTCTTCCTTTCTGACAACGGCGGTTCGCCGGAAGGCCATTTATACAACACCATCGAACGCCTGGATAAGCCCTGGAAAAGCAGCCTGATCCCGCAGACAACGCTCGACGGCCGCCCCGTCAAGCCCGGCGACTGGCCCAACAAGCCGCTTGGCGACAATACGACCTATGGCAGCTACGGCGTCAAATGGGCCAATGTTTCCAACGCCCCTTTCCGCAACCACAAAAGCTGGATGCATGAAGGCGGTATCGCCGCTCCGCTGATCGCCCACTGGCCGGATTACATCAAAGCAAATAACGAACTTCGACACCAACTGACGCACATCATCGATCTGATGCCGACCTGTCTGGATATAGCCGGGGCCGATTACCCGAAGAAATTCAATGGACACGAGATTATCCCGGCCCAAGGGGAGAGTTTATACCGAGTTCTAACCGAAAACGTATCTCTGTCGGAACGAACACTCTGCTGGGAGCACGAAGGCAACCGGGCAATTCGCCGGGGTAAATGGAAACTGGTTTCGGAATTCCCGGGATCCTGGAGCGGCGTACGCAGCTACCCGCAGCAAGGCAAGTGGGAACTGTATGATATGGAAAACGACCGGACGGAACTGAATAATCTGGCCGGCCAACATCCTGACATTGTAAAACAATTAGAAAATACATGGAACGCCTGGGCCAAAAAATCAATGGTCCTGCCGTGGACACAAGTCAATCCTGAAACAAAAGAAAAAACTGACTAATTCGAATTTGGAGAGATACAGATGAAAAATATACTACTTACCCTGACATGCACTGCCGGCTTATTCATAACCAATCTCGCGTTTTGTGATGTTATCGCCGACTACGATGCCGATGCGGGCACGCCTATTGAAAACCCCTCCGTACAAGGCTGGACCGAAAGCGGTACCGGTACCGGCGTCACGCTGGAAGGTGTCGTTGATAACGCAACCAATGCCTGGCGATTATTCGACAACTCCGGCTCACAGCGTCCCCGTTACGAAGTTACCCTTACGTCAGAAAATTTCCAGACCATGTTTAACAATGGATGGATCTTTGAGTTTACCGCCAAAGCCGTCCAAAACACCAATTACTGCGCCTGGGGTATTTCGACCGGCAATGATCCTGGATGGGGGCTGACGGCACGGGAGCGAATCGGCTTTAATATTGAAAACGTCGGGGGCGCCTTTAAAGTCACCCCCACACACGGCAGTGCCGTCACACTGGCCGCCGACACCGCGGATGACTTCCATACAATCCGATGCGTGGGCACACCACTTTCATCACAGTATGAATTCTTTCTTGACGATGTCAGCTATGGTGTCTTTGACATTAAAGACGGTTCCTCTAACGATTCTCACGACGACCGTGTCATCTTCCACTCCGGCAGCACCGGAGGCACCGGACTGGAAGCCTACTGGCACCAAGTCAGCCTGACCACACCGGAAAGCGTTCTGGTCTTTTCAATCACTGACGGCAGCACACAGGTCAGCGAAGAAAGCAGCACATCTGACAGCTATACCCTCCAACTGGCAAGTGCCCCTACCGATGACGTCACCATTACGATAACTCCGGACGGCGGCCCGGCGACCGCTGAAAATGTGGACCTCGGCAGCGGCCCCGGCGTCGGCATCCAGAAAACCTTTACCCCTTCCAGCTGGGATGACCCGCAAACTATCCAGATTACTGCCGTTGACGATGACTATAAAGAAGGCGATCACAGCCTGATCATTCGAAACAGTACCGCCAGTGCTGATTCTGCATTTAACGGACAGATTGGAAACATCAGTGTTGCCATCACCGATGATGATTTAGTAGAATGGGACATCAATTTCGCCTCCAAACCGTTTATCTCTCCGAAAGGCAGCTATGTCACCGTCGAGGAACAATACCACACCTTCCGCATTCCGGGAATGATCGTAGCCGCCGACGGCTCACTGCTGACCTTTGCCGAAGGCCGGCGTGGCGATGGCTCCGATCCGCGGCGCGACAGCAACGCACCGATGGACATGGTTATGCGTCGAAGTACTGATAACGGCGAAACATGGAACGATCTGATGGTCATCGACCCAGGCTTCCAACCCAACGATATCAAGGTCGATTTTGGCGATCCGACGCCCGTTCTCGATACAACCACCGGCGACATTGTTCTGCTCTACGGCCAATGGCCCGACTCCGGAAGCATCACCGCCGATGTCAGCCAAAATCCCGACTCTACCGACAACAACCAAGTCGTCTGGGTACGAACCAGTGATGACAACGGCTTGTCCTGGTCAGAGCGGAATCAGATTCTCTATCCCGACGACCCCAATGAAACACCGGATGGATTGTACTGGCGTCAGGCCGAACCCGGCCCCGGTAACGGTATCCAGCTCCAATATCAGGACAGCAACCCGTCACTGAATGGGCGTCTGGTCATCCCCGCCAAACGTTCCGGTTCAAGCACACCGGACGGTTCCGCAGGTGTCGTGCCGTTCGCCTACTATAGTGATGACCATGGCGTTACCTGGCAGGTCGGCAACGTCACCGAAGGCCCCAGCGGAAACGAAGATGAAGTCGTAGAACTCAACGATGGAACCATCCTGCTGGATGCACGCCAAAACAGCGGCAGTTTCCGCCGACGCCATCGCAGTACCGACGGCGCCATTAACTGGGGTCCGGATCTCAGTGATGATGTCGCAATTACCAGGGTCGATTGCTCCATGGCACGCTATTCATCCCTCCGCGAAGGCCAGGACCGCAACCGTATCCTGTTCTCTGGGCCGCTGGGATCGGGTCGTGCCAACGCAGCCGTCTGGATCAGCTATGACGAAGGCGAT
>JANQGW010000117.1 GCA_028282905.1 Sedimentisphaerales bacterium
TGTCGTCACCGGATACATTAAGTCGCATACCGGGCGACTATCGGCGGCTTGCGGCTGTTCGATTGCCGCCGGCGCCGGCGCAACGGCGGGCATCGCCTATCTGATGGGCGGCAACCTGCGACATATCGCCGGGGCGATCAAGAATCTGCTCAGCGACCTGGCGGGCGTGATTTGTGACGGTGCCAAGGCAAGCTGTGCGTTTAAGCTGGCCACCGCCGCCGGAACCGCCGTTCAGTCGGCCCTGTTTTCACTGCACGGAATCGATGTGAAAGAAACCGACGGCATTGTCGCCGGCACGCCCGAGCAGACCATGAAAAACATGGGCCAGATCAGCACCAAGGGCATGATCGACACCGACCAGACCATCCTGCAGATCATGATCGACAAAAAACTGACCGACAAATGCCTCCAGTGCCCGCAGAAATAATGGGAACGCGGGCGTCTCGCCCTCAAACCCCTGTTATACGGATTATGCAAATACTCATGTGTTTGTCATGCCGGGCTTGACCCGGCATCCAGTGCGAAACGAATGGATTCCCGCCTTTGCGGGAATGACATAATAGGAAATGCCGTATGAGAATTAAATGAAATTGGCATTAGAGCATTTCAAGTACTACCAAGCCCCCGAAGCGTGGGCTTTTTTATTTGGCCTCGTTCTCGTCTCCCGGTTTCTCCTGAAGCACAATCTCGTGAACGATGGTTTCACCTTCTTCAACACGCAGCGTTCCATAATACGGCTCGTAGCCTTCGTTTTCGATCCGAACAACGGCGTTGTTGACATGCCGCATAATACCATCGAACTGCTGAAGCGACAGATTTTTCATCTTGGTGATTTCGGTCACAACGACAACCGTCTGATCGTTCAGCGGAGTCTTGCCAAGATAGGTCGAGGGCTGGCCCATCGGCCGTAGCTGCCGAACCGTCGCCCCCGCCGGCTCGGTGACAATCGTTACCCGCCGATTGTGCATGTTAAACTTAAAACTGGGATTGCTGGAACAGCCCGTCAGGACCGCTGCCAAACACAGTGAAATAATTGCTGTACAGATTTTGGTGCGTTTCATGTTGTTCTCCATAATCATATTATTCGTTATCGTCGCTGGGTTTGCTGGAGTTTGATCTGGCGGTCGAGTTGTTGGGCGAATTCTTTGCAGATCGTCTCGTAGATATAACGCTGCCCGTCAAGATCCGCTCCACCGGTACCGCTTTTCCAGAATCGGAATTTCAGCTTGTTATGGCCGGCGAGATAGGCTTTATAGTTAAAACGAGTTTGGCCGCTGGTATAACTGCCTTCAACAGTGTACCGATTCCGTCTGCTTGTGCCGTGGCCTACTCCCGCACGATTGGCCGTTTCGTTCATCACTTTATACATCGCCTCAATGGACAGCTTGTATTCCCCGGTAAACTCCATCGGCTCGATATCAACCGGCTCCGGCGAGGTATGCTGGGCCTGCATTTTCACCAACTGCTCGGATGTGCGGTCATAGATCATCTGGCAGTATTTTTTCAAATCCGCAGGCACCTCACTGTCCTGGATAGCGTGAATCCAGAGACCGCAGGTAGTTTCATCAAGATAATGAACCCGAAACACAAACGTCACCCCGTCGGCCGACGTTGCCTCAATGCGTCCGGTCAGAAAGTCAGCCTTGTTGGACGTGCAGTTGCAGTCGTCGCCTTTCTTGCGGGCCAGCGACAACTGCCCGAACATGACATGAGTCGCCGCGGTGTGAATCTGACGCACGCTAAAATCTTTCAGCAGCGTATGAAACGGTGCATCGTATGCCGTTTCCGAAACCGCTTCTTCTGCCATTGCCACCGGTGAAATCACCAACACCCCAATCATCAACATTGCCGGTAAAATCGTTCCTTGTAACCTGTTTTTTCGCATTTGAAACCTCCTTAAAAATTTGTTTAAAAAACTCATGACGCCCCTTCAGGGTTATCTTTCTCTACCTTAGACGGCATAAAAGGGCTTTTGTTACAACAAAACTCGAATTTTGAGTATTTTTCAAGAAAAAACACCGATTTAGCATTCAGAAAAATTTTTCTGTAACCTGATGCAGACATACGGCACTTGCCTAATGAACGGGCCCAAAACAAAAAACAATAACGCCTTTTTGAAAGGAATTGAACCATGAAAACCAGAACACTGATTATGACCGTATTGCTGACAGCTCTTATTATCGCTCCTTTAGCCATTGCGGCCCCTGACGGCGGCCCTCGCGGACGCGGCGGACAAAGCGGCCCCGGCGGCAGAGGCGGTTTTGGACGCGGCGGATTTGATCGCGGTGGATTCGGCGGCATCCTGCACGAACGCGTTGCTAATGCTTTGGAACTGACCGACGAACAGAAAGAAGCCATCAAGGGTATTCTCGAAGAAAACAAAGAAGCCACCCAGGAAGCCAGCACAGCCGTTCGCGAAGCCATGCAGGCACTCAATGAAGCCGCCGAAGCAGGCAGTGAAGCCGAAATCATCGCCGCCGGCAAGGCCGTTGGAGACGCCATGACCCAGCAGGCACTGCTGCGGGCCAAAACCGCCCAGGCAGTCAAAGCCGAATTGACGGACGAACAACTGGCAAAATATGAAGAGCTGAAAGCCAAAATGAAGGAAAGAATGCAGCAAATGCGACAGGGTCGCGGCGAAAAAGGCCAGCGCGGTGAAGGCCGGGGTCAGGGACGCCCTGAGCGTGGACGCGGCCGCCGAGGCGAGAACTTCTAAGGGTTTGTTCTAAAACCCTGTTTCATCCCGGAAAAGGCTCCAACAGCACACATCACTCGGTTGGAGCCTTTGTTTTACCCTCAAAAACGCCCAAAACGTCCGAAAACAAGCCCAGCGGCACAAAAATCCCGAAAAAAAGCCTGTTTTTCTTATCCACCTGTAACCTTCCACCCCAACGACGCCACTGACCGTATGGATGAAAGTGCTGATTATAACAATTTGGACCATTTTGGAGCGAATGACAAGTAAATACCGGCAAATATTGATTTGCCGCTGTCGATGTCGTAAAATAGAGCTATGATTGAAACATTGAGCCAATTTATTTTGCGACACCCGAACAGCCGCGGCTGCGGGCCGCAGGCTTCGACTGCTGTGGTCAACAGTATCGGGGCGGTCTTGCTGTCTCTGGCCAATCAAGCCTCTAAAGGGCGCAATACGATTCCGTTTGTCGAACAGGATGATATCGGCCGAAGTCAACAGGGAGATTCGGACGCCTACCGGCGACTGGTCGAGCGGCATCAGGCCCATGTCAGCAAGCTGCTCTGGCGGTTTACGCGGGATACCGACAGCCACGAAGATTTGGTGCAGGAAACGTTTGTGCAGGCCTATTTTTCGCTGCCAACGTACCGGGCACAGGCGCCGTTTGAGCATTGGCTGACACGCATCGCCACGCGTGTGGGGTATCGCTTCTGGAAACAGCAAAGCAAACACCAGCACCAGCCTCTGATGGATCACGACTGGGATAACCTGGTCGGTGCCGAGGCCGAACAAGCCAATCCGCAGGAAGCGGCCGAACTTGTTCACCACCTGCTGGGACAACTGCCGCCGCGGGATAGACTGGTGCTGACGCTGCGGTATCTGGACCAGTGTGATATCGCGGAAACGGCCCAACGCACCGGCTGGTCAACGGCGATGGTGAAGGTTCAGACGCATCGGGCCAAACAAAAACTTAAAAAGCTGGCCGAAAAGGCCGATATACAAATTGAGATATAGCCATGAAGAAACTGACATTTGACAATCTGATTTCAGAAGCACGCAAGGATACGCCGCCTTCGGTGAATGTTGCCGACGGTGTCATTGCCGCCTTGTCCGGCATGGCCCCCCGTGCGGCCGTCGATCCCTATCGGCCTTATCTGTGGGTAGGCGTCGCCTCGGCCGCGGTGGCCGCCTGTATTTTGATTGCCGCGACACTGACCCTGCAAGACGGCAGTGACAGTGTCAGCGAAATGATCACCTATGTCGCATGGGCCGCCCAATGACCGAACCACTGACACCACAATCGAAAACCAAGCCGGTCCTGCTGAGCCTGTTGACACTGCTGTCGGGCATCGCCATCGGCGTCGGCGCAACACTGATCGTCGTTAAGCAGGAAAAACCGGATACTTCTGCAAAAAGCCCTGAATGGATGACCGAACGAATGGTCATGCATATTGTCCGAGAACTTAAGCTCCCTGAAGAAAAGGAAGATGAGCTTAAACCGATCATCCAGAAACACATGACCGCGATCAGCGTCATCCGCGAAGAGGCCCGTCCCAAAATTTCCGCGATTATCGGTGAGATGAATACGGAAATTCTTGAAACGCTCGACGAGGAGCAAAAAAAAGCATGGGAAGAAATTATCGAGCGAATGAAAAAACGATTCGAGGAAATCCAAAAGCACCGGAAAGGTCGCGGCAGACCTGATGGACGAGGTCCGGGCGGACGTGATGGCCGAGGAGGTCCGGAAGGACAGCGTCGTGGTCGCGATGGCGAGTATCGGGAAGGCCCAAGGCGAGGCGATGGCCCGGATGGCCAGCGCCGCCAACGCCAATGGCAAGGAGACGGCCCCCGCGATCCAAATTCTCCGCATTTCCGGCGCCGCCCCATCGAAGGCCCGCCTCCTGCAAAACCGGAACCTCAACCGGAGACCCCGCCGTCAGAGCAGGATTAATTCCTAAGCTCCCTTTTTCTGGCCGGCAAATATGAAACATTGTAACTCGATGTAAGGGTTCATTCTCTGCCATCAACCATCAAAATAGATATCAACCAAAATGAATACTTGAAGCACTTCTTCATTTACCGTATGATAATCATCGCTCTTATGTGACATTTTGAATGTTTTTTCGTATAAAGACCGATGTTATTTACAAGTTATCCATATATAATCTTTTTAACGACTCTCTTTTTCCTATACTGGCTTTCAGGAAAGAAGACGCTTCAAAACATCATTCTCCTGGTGGCCAGCTATATCTTTTACGGCTATATCCACCCCTGGTTTTGTATCCTGATTGCCGTCTCAACGATTGTTGACTACATTTGCGGGCTTTCCATGGGCCGATTCCCCCAGCATAAAAAAGCCCTGCTGGTTATCAGCCTTATTTCTAATCTTGGCATGCTGGGGGTATTCAAATATTTTAATTTCTTCGCGGCCAATTTTCAGGCACTTGCGGTCAACCTTGGATTAGACTTGCACCCGATCACTTTCCAGGTCTATCTTCCGGTGGGCATTTCCTTCTACACGTTTCAGACACTCAGCTACACGATCGATATCTATAAAGGTCAATTAGAGCCGCGAAAAAACTTTATCGATTTTGCATTATTCGTCTCGTTCTTCGCCCAACTCGTCGCAGGGCCGATTGAACGCGCCAGGCGATTTTTGCCGCAAATTGAAAACCCGCGCCGCTGGAACTGGGATATGTTCGTATCCGCCTGGCCATTGTTGATACGGGGTTTTCTGAAAAAAATGGTGATCGCAGACAACGTCGCAGTCTTTGTCGATAAAGTCTATATGCTGTACCAACCGTCGCTTTTTTTATTATTCGCCGCGACGGCTGCATTTGCCGTTCAGATTTACATGGATTTTTCCGGCTATACGGATATCGCACGCGGCAGTGCCCGCCTGCTGGGCTTTGACCTGTCGGAAAACTTCAAATCGCCCTACCTGGCCATTTCTCCTTCTGATTTTTGGCGGCGCTGGCATATTTCCTTCTCAAGCTGGATCCGGGATTACCTGTATATTCCACTGGGCGGGTCGCGGACACAGGGCACTTACCATTTTTTCAGCATCATGTTTGTCACCATGGGATTGGCGGGCCTGTGGCACGGTGCAGACTGGCATTTTATCTGGTGGGGGCTGTATCACGGCACTCTCGTCTTTATCTATCATAGGCTTGGAAAGGGAGGACACTGGCAGCCGGTTGGCAAGCGTAAAACGTTTTTCGCCTGGGCCGTCATGCTAACGCTGACATTGACGGGCTGGATGCTTTTCCGCGCCTCCAGCATGGAGTGGCTATACCGGGCCTTTTTTGAAGGGCCGCGTTTTGACCTGCTGCATCCGCGAGGCGTAGTCGGCGTTTACATCCTGATGATGACGGCAATCTACTGCATTCCGCTGGTAGTGCTGTTTCTGCTGGACCGATACGGCCATAAAATCCCGCTGGCCCATTCGATCTTCTGTGCGCTGGCAATTCTTATGATTATCATCTTCTCCCGAGACAACCAGCAGGATTTTATCTATTTTCAGTTTTGATTCATAAAGGAAGTACTTGTGAGCCAACGTCGCCGTAAAAAACAAAAGAAAAAAACATCCGCTTCGGTCACACAAACCGATCATTTTTTCAGACGTCGTGTCGCTCACTGTATCGTATCGCTGCTGCTTGTTTTTATCGTCATCGCAGCATTGACCGTCATCGCCGGTCCGCCCAGCGGCCGTGTCATTGACTACAATCCGTCGATTGATGAATGGTATCCGTCAGTCATGGAGAAAACAAAACCGGATGTTGTCCTGCTGGGCAATTCACTCATCGGAGAAGGGGTCGATGAGCAATTATTGGCCAGGCAAATCAACCAGCGAACAGTTAAATTGTGGAAAGGCGGATGGGCCTCCGCCGTATGGTATCTTACCTTCAAAAACGTGGTTATCCCTGCTTCATCTCCTCCGAAAACCGTTGCCATATTTTTCCGGGACCATTTCCTGACAGACCCCGCGTACCGCACCCAGGCCAGCTATATGACTTATATTGATGACTTGGCGGGGCCGGAAGAACCCATGCTTGAACGATTAGCCTACTTGAACGGCATGGACAAAACAACCTACTGGCTCAATCAGCATTGGGGCCTGTTTGAAAAACGCAATGACATCAAACATGATGTTGAATCCACGGTAAAATCATGGGCCGGCTCGCTGTACAACCATCAAAACGCCCAGGCCGTTGACCGGTCGATCAAGAAGCTGTTTAAAGTCAACAATATGCTAACCCATGAACTCGCCAATGCCCAGATGAAATCCGAGATGGTTTCAAATGCCGATTTATATGATTTCAATAAATCACTACCGTTATCCTTTTTACCGCATATCGTGCAAATGGCACGGGACAATGACATTCAGATTATCTTTATCCGGATGCAGCGAAGGCGGGATGCCGAAGGACAATCCACCCCTGACGGACTGGATGACTATATGCGGGAACTTAAATCTTGGTTTGAAGCCCAAAATGTGGCATTTATTGACTTTAGCAATGAACCGCGACTGAAACCCGAACACTACGATAACGGTGACCATCTAAACCGCAGTGAAGGCAGGAGACTGTTTACCACATTGCTGGCCAAAAAGCTGCAGCCTTATCTTCAGGAAACTGCCCACACCGACCAATAACTCAGAAAATCCTGTATTTTCAGGCTCAAATCCCCTATCATAACATCCGGTTTGCAGCCGGTGTGCAATCGCTGGCCAGGATTGATATTTTGTTGGGATAATCGACATGAGTACTGAGAAAGTTTACCTGAATGGAAAAATCGTTGAGGCCGCCGAAGCTACGGTGCCTGTGACTGACAGCAGCTATCTTTACGGCATCGGCCTGTTTGAAACGATGCGTGCCGTTGGCGGCAAGGTCTTTGGCCTGCGCGAGCATTTGGCCCGCTTGAACAAAAGCGCCGAGGCATTGACGATTTTTAATAGCTACTCGGATGAGCAGATTGAAAAAGCGATTAGTCAACTGCTCGTCACCAATGAGTTAACCGAAGCTCGTCTGCGACTGTCAATCAGCAACGGCCCGGTCCAGACCGACGGCACGGCACTGACCAATCTGCTGATTACCGCCGCGACGTTTGCCCCCTACCCGGACGAATACTACGACAAAGGCGTGCGAGTAATTTTAACTGATTTTCGCCAGAACAGCCAGGATCCCTTCTCTGGGCACAAGACCACCTGCTACGGCCCGCGACTGACGGCATTAAAAAACGCCCATGAAAAACTCGCCGCCGAAGCACTGTGGTTCACCACTGAAAACGCCTTGGCTGAAGGCTCGATCAGCAACGTCTTCCTCGTCAAAGACGGGACACTCTACACTCCACCAGTTAATACGCCGGTGCTGCCGGGCATCGCCCGAAAAACCGTCATCGACATCGCCGAAGAGTTGGATATCAACTGCTACGAAAACCCACTGCGCATCGACGACCTGCTCGGCGCCGATGAAATCTTTTTAACCAACGTCATCATGGAAGTCCTCCCCGTCGTCGCCGTGGAAGCCCACACCGTCGGCGAAGGCAACCCCGGCGAAATCACAAAAAAAATCGCTCAACAGTACAAAGAAATCTTAAAACAAGGATAAACCGCGGCACACTTGACTGTTTAAATCGTCTGAAAAGTAAAAACACAATTAAGGAGTTCGTTATGAAGAAACTGTTCGCAACCCTTACCACACTCTTAACTATTATCTCATTGAGCGGCTGCTTTGAAGAAAAGAACGAATATTATCTCAACCCCAACGGCTCCGGCAAGGTGATCCGTGAGGTGGTGACCGTTGGAAACAGCGGCATTAATTTTTCCGGCGATAATACCGATCCCGATCCGGCGACCCAATTGAAAGAACTCACACAGGAAATATTTCAAAACGCCAGGGGCATCGAAACCTGGTCCGACGTTACCGCGAATATCACCAACGATGGAAAACTGCACTTTAAAGGAACGGCCTATTTTAAGGATATCACGAAAGTGTCCTTTAATCAGGAAAGTTTTAGTGCCGATTCCAGTATCATATTCAGCCGCAACGGTGGTTTGTTGACCATGGAACTTAAAGATGATGAAGACGAAGAAACCCCGCCCCCGCCTGCAAACTTAACCGCCGATCAGATCACCCAACAGATCAAACAGGAGCGGCTGAAATACAACCAGTCCAAACCGCTGATGGAAAGCATTCTCGCCAATCTCAAGCAAACCACCATCGTCCATTACAAAGGCCAGGTTAAACAAGCGGTTAATTTCCAGCAAGGCCCTGACGTTGTCTCCCTGGCCTTCGAGGGGAAACAACTCATGGAATACATGGACGGCATAATGACCGACAACAAGAAGATCGAAAAAATGATCCGTGCCGGAAAATCAATGGATGACAGTGATTTCGAGGGCTTTTTTGAATATCTCGGCGGAAAGCCTGAGAAACCCCGCGCGGTGATCGCTTTGACCAAACCGCTGTTCGATTACAAAAAGGAAGTTAAAAAAGCAAAAGCCGATTTCCCCGCTATGAAAAAATCGCTGAACCTGACCGCCGCAGCAACAATCGAAACTAAAACCGTCGAGTACGTTTCCGGGATGGATGTGCAGAACTTGCGTGTCGGTGGTGTGCGCATCATTTTCTTTGAAGATAAATCGATCGACTACCGGCCGTTCTACCAGTCTCCTGGTTACTCACTGTCACTCGTTGGAAAACTGCCCGCCGCCAATATGCAGATTAATGATGGTCTGCTGACTAAAGCGGTCACCCTGTCCGGGAAGGATCTGATGCCAAAGCGAGAGTTTGACCGTGACCTGGATCAACTGGAACTGGCTGATGACGGTAACTCCATTTCGTTCAGTTTAAAGTTGCAGGTGCCCGACGAAAACGAAAAGGGCATGGCTGAAATCGCCGGAACATTGAAATGCTTTAAGAGTAAAGGCACGAAAAAAACCGACTTGGGTGTCATGGAGTTAAAAGAGGGAGCAGCTAACAAAGCCGAAGGTATTTCAATCGCCAAGGCCGGCAAGGCCGACTGGGGCGATGATTATGAGATCGAATTGAAGCTGAAAGTCCTTAAACACGCTCTGAAAGACATCCAATTGTTTGCCGAAGACGGCACGCAAATCGAAACCGACGTCTCCGGGGGCATGTCTTCAAGCGGCTTTTGGCTGCAGCGCAGCATCCGAACCGAAAAGCCCCTGCCCGCTAAAGGACGAATTGTCCTGGAACTCTACGACGGCCTCGAAGAATACGAAATTCCCTTCAGTCTGAAAAATATTTCACTCACAGGTAAACCGTTAAAATAACACAAGCAGGATCGTCAAAATAGGAGTCGAGCATGAAGTATCAATTTTCAATTTGTCGAACGATGTCAACATTAGTCATTCTCTTAATACTTGCCGGAGCCATCTTGTTAGGCGGCAGTTATCGAATGTTCGTGCATGTCCCGACATTTGCCATCACTTTCGGCTTATGCTTTTTCATGTTGCTGTGTGTTTACGAAACTGAGTTTTTAAAATTCATTGCTGCAGCTTTTCGAATCTTGTTCTGCAAAACGCTCGAACCACACCCTCGTTTTGCCCAAATCGCCTTATTTGGCAGTCGAGCAATTATCGGCGTTGGACTTATTGGAATGCTCATTGGACTTATTCAAATGCTATCCAATTTAAGTGATCCACAGGGTATAGGCATAGGCATGGCAACAGCATTCGTTTGTCCGTTATACTCAATCATCATATCGGAAGTCTTTTTTGCTATTGCATATCAATCGTTCAAAGATTCGCAGGATAAACAAGAGAAGAATGCCGTCTTACCGATAGTCAATGCGGGCTTGCCATTGGTGATAATTCTCTTTATCATTAGCACTTTTGGAATTTTATTATCTTCCTTTAGCCATTGGAACATAAACTAGGAATTTAATTATGAAAATTAATGAGATTGCACAAGCGGTTGAGAAAATTGCGCCGTTGGGATTAGCGCAGGATTGGGATAATGTGGGATTGCTGATTGGCGACCCGGAAAAGAATATCAAAAAGATCCTGGTGACGATTGATACGACAATGGACGTGGTCAAAGAGGCCAAGGAAAAGAAGTCTGACTTGATATTGTCCTATCACCCGGTCATCTGGGATGGGCTCAAGCGCATTACCGCAGACGGACCTGACGCCAATGTCTATGAATTGATCCGCTCAGGAATCAGTGTGTTTTCGATTCACACAGCGCTGGACGTCGCTGCCGGCGGCGTTAATGATGCGCTGGCCGCGATTTTGGGCATTAACGCCCCGAAGCCCATAGGCGATTATGTCGCCGACCCGATAGGCCCGCAGTACAAATTGATCACCTTTATTCCTGAAAATGCCGTCAATGAGGTCACCGACGCGCTCTACGCCGCGGGTGCGGGTGCCATCGGCAATTATTCGGATTGCGGTTTCATGCACGAAGGCGTCGGGACGTTTAAACCGCTAAAAGGCGCTAATCCAGCCATCGGCAAACGCGGCAAGCTCGAACACGTCAGCGAAATCCGACTGGAAACCGTGATCCCTGCCGGCAAAGTCGCCACGGTTATCGCCGCCCTGCGTGAAAGCCATCCGTATGAAACCCCAGCCTTCGACGTATTCCAGCACCACGATATCGAGAATAAAATCGGCCTCGGCCGTATCGGATACCTCGAAAAACCGCTGTCGATGCCCAAAGCCATCGAACAGGTCAAGGCCGCAACCGGTTGTGATGCCGTCGGATTGGTCGGCCCGGCCAGGCGAACCATCAAAAAAGCCGCCGTTTGTGCCGGTTCCTGCGGCAAAATCCTCGATTCGGTCATCGCCCAGGGTTGCGACCTGTACCTGACCGGTGAACTGAAGCACCACCAGGCTATCGCCGCCCAGGAGGCAGGCTTGACCTGTATTTGCCTGTCACATACGGTTTCTGAGCGATTTGCACTGAAAAATCTCGCAAAACAATTGAAAAATCGCCTCAAAAACGTCACAATAGCCCGCAGCAAAAAAGACAAAGACCCATTCACATGGAAAGAGGTATAAGCCCTCTATTCCAACATTATCCGGGCGGCGTAAGCCCCGGAACAACCCCGTAGGGGTGAAACAATAATAGCCGGAGGTGTAAACCTCCGGAAAGGGACACATTATTACCCAAGCCCCGAAGGGGCGACATAATAATTAGACAAAAGGAAAAATCAAGAGTATGCAGGAAGAACGCACGGAACCGACAGATGCCCAGACACCGGATGCCGAAATCGTAGAAACTGAAGCCGCTCCGCAAGAGGTCGAAGCAACCGAAGAATTCGCTTCAAGGCAGGATGAACCTGTAGCTGGCGAGGTTCAAGTGGAAGCAGCCGAAGAGAATTCCATCGATGATAATCAACCGGAAACCGACCAAGCAGACCCGGCAGGTACCGACGATACAGAACCTGCTGACAACACCGAGCCGTCTGAAGCAGAAACCACGGAAGAACCGCCGACTGATGAGCCTGCTCCCGCCGATATCGAAGACAACGAAGACGACGCCGAAGAGCAGGACACCGAAGTCCCTGAAGATTTCGAAGCCACGCTGGAAACGGTCATCGAATCGGTGCTCTTTGCCAGCGATGAACCGCTCAGCCCGAAACGGCTGGTGGATATCGCCGAGGCCGGCTCGGTGAAGGCCGTCAATAAATGCGTGCGATCGCTGAACAAGACCTATCGCGATGACGGGCGGGCCTTCCGCATCGAAAAAATTTCCGGCGGCTACCAGATGATGACGCTGTCGATCTTTAACCCATGGATCAGCAAACTCATTAAAGTTCGCTCGGACAACAAGCTGTCGCCGGCGGCTCTGGAAGCGCTGGCCATCGTTGCCTATAAGCAGCCAATCATCCGTGCGGATGTTGAAGCCATTCGTGGCGTCGCCTCCGGCGAAGTCCTGCGAAATCTGATGTACAAAGGACTGGTCAAGATCGTCGGCCGCGCCGAAATCCTCGGCCGCCCCATGCTCTACGGAACCACCAAAAAATTCCTCGACATCTTCGGCCTAAACAACCTCAAAGACCTGCCCAAAATTGAAGAACTCAAAAAACCGGAATCTTAACCATAAGCTATTAGAAAAGATAATGAAATTATTACTCACAGTCGAAGATCATTTTTTGCTTAAGAACAGAGGGCTCGTTGTAGTCCCTCATCTTGATATTCCTGATGGCGTTCCTTTCAAGGATCTTTTTTTTTCAGACCAAGTTCTTGTTCAATCTCCAGACGGCACAGAAACTCAGCTGTCAATAGCATTTGGCACTGAGCACTTTAATCGTCCTAACCCAGATCTCCCTTCATTTGTTCTTACCGTTACACTTCCAGAAGGAACAAAAGAAACAGTTCCTATTGGAAGCAAGCTTTTTGTAAGTGAAGAAGTTTTTATGAAACTTGCAGGAGAAGGGCCAGATGAAACTTAATATGATTCATTTCTTTGGATAATAGTATTATATATGAACACCCCAACTGCATCGACTAGCAATAATTGCAAACCACTTAAAACTTCAAAAATTCGAGTTAATTTATTAAAATGGTTTGCGACCAATGCGCGGGATTTGCCGTGGCGACGGACCGATGATCCGTATGCGATTTGGGTGTCGGAGATTATGCTTCAGCAGACACAGGTGGCGACCGTGATTGACTATTACAACCGTTTTTTAAAAAAGTTTCCGACGGTGGAAAAGCTGGCAAGGGCCAGGCAGGATACGGTTTTAAAACTCTGGGAAGGTTTGGGCTATTACAGCCGGGGCCGTAATCTGCACAAGGCGGCCAAGGTGATTGTCGATGATTACAACGGTCAATTGCCGGATACGATTGACGAATTGCAAAAAATCCCCGGCATCGGCCGCTACACCGCCGGGGCGATTGCCAGCATTGCCTTCGGTAAGCCCGCCCCTATTCTGGACGGCAATGTCATCCGCATATTGTGTCGGATTTTCCGTATTACCGGAAACCCCAAAGAGACTGAGACCCAAAAAATACTCTGGCAGCTTGCCGAAACACTGGTATCGCCCAAACATCCCGGCGATTTTAATGAGGCCATGATGGAACTGGGGGCGACGGTCTGTGTGCCGACCAACCCGGCGTGTTTCGACTGCCCGCTGCAAAAAATTTGTCAAGCTTACAAGCGTGACGAGCAGGAGAAACTGCCCTACCGGCAAAAAGCCAAGCCCGTGCCGCATTATACCATCGTCGTCGGCATTGTTTATAAAAACGACAAAATCCTGATCGATAAACGCAAGCAGAACGCCCTGCTCGGCGGTTTATGGGAGTTCCCGGGCGGCAAAAAACAGAAAGGCGAGTCTTTTAAAGAAGCTGTCGCTCGCGAAGTCAAAGAAGAAACCGCCGTAGACATCAACGTCGGCAAGAGACTGTGCATCGTCAAGCATGTCTATTCACACTTTAAGATCACCCTGCACGCCTATCTGTGTGAATACACCTCCGGCGCAGCAAAGGCACTCGCCTGCGACGCCGTCAAATGGGTCAAACCGGAAGATTTAGAAAAATACGCCTTCCCCGCCGCCAACGTCAAGATCATCAAAGCCCTGAACGCCGCAACTAAGTAAAAGTCATCCCGAGCGTAGCCGAGGGATCTATTTAAACAGCCGCCGAAGGCAACTCCTTGCTAACCGCACCCACTTAAAATCCATACGCCGGTTTTAACTGCTCACCTGTCGGCAGTGTATCATATTGCTCGCCCTTGGGGCCAATGTAATGGCCGGAAGCCGTGCGTGTCAGTTTGACCGGTGTCTTGGAACCGTTACTGTTCGTAATCCAAACCGTCACGACATTCGCATCAGCCCGCGGATACTGTGTCTGCCCGGACGTTGCCTGCTGGCCTTCAGCCTTTTTATCCTGATGATGGCCGATGGCATAGCCGGCCCCAGCGCCAATCCCGGCGCCGATCATCGTCGCCTTGGTATCTCCGCCGGCCAGTTGGCCGATGCCCGCACCAATCGCCGTGCCCCACAGAGCCTTATTCTGTGCTTCGGATTCACAACCGCTGACGCCCAGCAGGCCAAAACCGACGGATACAATCAATATTGCCGTTATCCACTGTCTCATTCTATCACTCCTTTTCAATTATCATGAGTTCACTTTATATATACCCTTCGACGCCAAGTTTTGTTCCGGCTTGAAAACGGGCAGCTTTTCTTTTATAATCGGCAAAAATCGTATAAAATCAAGAAAATTTAGCATATTCGCAGGAGTCATCATGAAATCTGACTTAATTATTACCGGGGCCGCCGGCCGCATGGGAAAACGTATTATCGCCCTCTCCAATGAGGATGAAGGCCTGAATATTGTCGGTGCGGTCGATTGGGCCGAACATCCCGACCAGGGCAAAGACGCCGGAACACTGGCAGGTATTGAGGCCATTGGCGTGCCGTTGGCGGCCGATTTCAGCGTCAAAGCCGACGTGATGATTGACTTTTCGCTGCCGGTCGCTGCCGATGCCTCGATTGATTACTGCGTTGCCAATAACATCGCCCTGGTCATGGGGACCACCGGACTTTCCACTGAACAAACAGCCAAACTGAAAGACGTCGCAGCAAAAATCCCCGTCCTGCATGCGTCCAACTACAGCCTGGGAATGAATCTGCTGTTTGCAACTGTCGGAAAAGTCGCCAAGGCTCTGGGCGAAGACTACGACATCGAAATCGTCGAAGCACATCACCGCTTCAAAAAAGACGCCCCCAGCGGCTCGGCATTATCATTAGCTGAAGCGGTCTGCGATGAGACCGACCGTGATTATCCCGGCTACCTGACCCACGGCCGCGAAGGTGGCGACGCCCTGCGAGAAAAAGGCACCATCGGAATGCATGCGGTCCGCGGCGGCGACATCGTCGGCCAACACTCAGTAATCTATACCACGCTCGGCGAAACCGTCACCATCAGCCACAGCGCCCACACCCGCGACACCTTCGTCCACGGCGCCATCCGCGCCGCCAAGTGGGTCACCAACCAAAAACCGGGGCTTTACAATATGCTCGATGTCTTAGGCCTGAAAGACGAATGACACCATTAATTCGCAGAGACCGCAAAGCATAAAGAGATATTATTATCTCTCTGAATCCTCTGTGGTCTCTGTGTCAAATCTTTAGAAGTGATCTTTACTTTTGCGGCCTGTCTGAATCAGGGTGCTTAAACGGCAGGCGATCTATCAGCTTTTTGAAGACTCCCTTTTGCTCCTGTTCGGATTGTGCGGATTCTTCCGGCTTGGGCTTTTCTTCTGCCGGTACCAGTTCGTCAGGGTGTTCGAGCATCTTTTTAACAAAGTCGAGGAACTGCGCGGCTTCGGCACCGTTGATGACCTTATGGTCAACCGACAGCGTCAGATTCATAATCTTCTCCACCGACGGCGCTTTATCGACCGGCAATACCGCGTCCTGAATCGCCCCGACACCGAGAATACTCGACTGGCCCGGCACCACAATCGGGATAAACGAATCGACTCCAAAACCACCGAGGTTACTAACCGTAATACAGCCGCCCTCCAAGTCGTCCATGTCCAGCTTTCTGGCCTTTGTCCGTTCGATAAGTGTCTTGCAGGCTGCGCTGAGTTCAGCCAGAGATTTATTTCCGCAGTCTTTCAGAATCGGCGCGACCAGCCCGTCATCGGTCGAGACCGCCAGCCCCACGTCAATCTTCTCGGCCAGTTGGATATGGTTTTCGGCCAGCTTGCCCGTCATAATCGGGTAGTGCTGCACACCCAAAGTCATCGCCCGCAAAATCAAATCGTTAAACGAAACCTTCGTTTCGGATTGCTCATTAAACGCTTCACGAAACTGCACCAGCCGCGTCGCATTGACCCGCACATTCAGATAAAAACAGGGGATGTTCTGCTTCGACCATACCATCCGGTCAGCGGTAATCTTCTGCAGACGCGTCAGCGGAATTGTCTGGCCCAATTGATACTGTTCAACCGGTGCTTCATGCGTCGGCGTCTCCTGACGCACCTGCGCATCGACCGTGCGAATCGCCTCCGCGGGAGCCGTTGTCGAAATATCCACACCCATCTCATGCGCCACCATCTGCACCCGCGGCGGAACACCTTTCTTCAGCTCCATCACCTCGCCGCCCTCAGCAGGCACAAACGCATGGCGAATCTTATCCTCCAGGTACGCCGTAACGTCCTCATCTTCTCCGCCCAGCACCAGCACAGGCGTATCGACCGGAACAGTCTGGCCGACATCGACCAACACAGCTTTAACAAATCCGGACTCAGGCGATTCGACCTCCAGCGTCGCCTTGTCAGTTTCGATCTCAAAAACGACCTGCCCGGCGTCCACCGGTTCGCCGATCTCCACACAATATTTGACAATGGTTCCTTCCCGCATCGATTGGCCTAACCGGGGAAGTATCACATCTTTTGCCATGACTGCACCTTTCACACTCGAAAAAATATCCCTCACAAAACAAGAGAGCGGATTCATGACTATCGCTTAAGCAGCCTGCCACCAGGCCCGCTTAAGGGCCATAATGTATCCCAAAACAGTATTAAAATCAAATAAAAACATACGTCGATAGATTAGAGACCGACAAAGAAGACAATGGGCAATTGCACCGACAAACTAACCGAAGATTCCACCAATTTTGGAAAAAGTTTAAGGGAATCCTTTAAAATGCGCAAAATTGGGAGTAATAATTTAACACTTAAGGACATATAGAAATAGTAGAGTTAATTGAACAAGTGCTATCATTCATTATTTATTGGAAAGGCAAAGGAGCAAAAATGTCAGGAAAACAATTTAGGATTCATCTAAAACGTCTGCATTTTCTGAGCCAACTCAGGAAATGCTGCAAGTGCCTGGTTATGCTGGGAATCGGCATCGCCGCGGCGGGACTGATTTTTTGGATTTATGCCATGACCAAACACGGCTTCAGCTACGGCCAGCCGGTTCTGGTACTGATCGCGGGCCTGTTCGGCATTAGCCTGGGAAGTTCCATCGATTGCGTCGCCGAGTTCACCAAGCACCGGACCATGGAAAAACTCCAGCAGTTCTTCAGGTCTCAGGAAAAAACCAAAAAGATGCCAACACCCAAGATCGACAAGAAAATTGCCGACATCGTAAAATTGGCGATCGATGAGACCTCCGCACCCTCACCGGAAGCCGTCTAAGAATCCAAAATCAAAAAAAATCGCTTGACAAAACAGCGAGTGATTTTGTATGTGTAGGTGAAACAATTGAATAGTAATAATCGCTGACTGTTTCAGCGTTTCGACCGAAACCCGCGAAGTTTCAAATGCTACAGAAACACGAAACAGAACAGTGCCTCTTTGTCATACAAGACTTAGAGGCACTACCTGATAATTTCATGTTCTGTAGCGGGCCTTTCGCGGGGCCTCGGCCGAGCATGGTTATGGGTAGTGCCTTTAAGTCTTTTTTTGTTTAGACACTTCTGTGCTCAATCCTGCAAAGCGCTTGTTTGTGCTTATAGCGAGGCTCCTTCTGCCGCCTCTGCTGTCTGTGAGGCGACAGCCGGGCTGTTGAAAGAATAATTTGTGTAAAGGCATGCTGAGGGATTCTTTCATCGGTGCAGCCCGGTTTTTAAGAAATAAAGATAGAAAAATTATCAATGTTATCGGGCACAAATACATCATTTTCTTAGAGGCGAAGAGGTACTTGCGCTCGTTTTCTGCGGCAAACGATTGCCGGAGAGATGTTTTAAGGATTATTTGAGAGAAAACTGTTAGAGGGAAAGGAAGGTAGAAAATGAAAGTGAGAAACTGTGGACTCATTGTGTGTTTAGTGTTGCTATGTATTGGGACAGGATTTGGAATCACTACCATACGCCCTGAAACAACCACCCCTGAAAACAATCAAACTGTTCGCTATTGGATTGAAACTGACGACAACCCCGTCCTGCTCTCATTAAATATTAAACTCCATGGAAATGCGGAATTTTCTTCGGTCATGACAACCGCCGAAGGCACCGCGTATGGGTGGGATGATACCGACATAGGTTTCACCACTCACCAGTGCGATATGAGTTTAGTTTCATGGACAGCAACCCCCACCGGCACCGTGGGGCATTTTGATGTATTCTATGAAAACGGGGTAGTAATTGTGTCCTTGCTTGATACGTCGTCAGCTTCCACGCGGGGAACCAACCTTGAAATAGATACCAGTTGGGTATCGATTGGCGTTCCCGGAGTTCCTCCAACAGACCGAATACTATTAAATTAAAACGCCCATAATTAGAGAGAGGATTGAACCATGAAAAAGATCACAATAACAACCGTGTTAGCTATTATTGTCGCGGTTCAAACATTGGTACTGGTGAAAGTTGTATGTAGACCGATGACGGCACAAGCAACCGCGGCGACAAAAACGGTAACAATCCCAGAGAAATTACAACCGGCCCCACGTTTAACGCCACCGGCTAAAAAAGTGCCTGTGGCTGTTGCGACAAAACCTATTTCCGAAATGGCTGCGGGAAGTCTGGCGGTTGCAGTCAGCAACCAAAACCACGTGCTTGATGAAAACACGCAACAGGCCATCTGGCTTCGGCAACACCTTGAAAAAGTGGTTGGCCTGCTGGAAAAAAAATACAATGTCCAGTCTGACCAGCCAATTCCGGGAACAGTGGATTATAGTAAATTAGCCCCTTTTGTAGCTCCTTATGATTACCAAAACTTTGTAGGGGGTGGATTTACTCCACAGTGTGACGATTATGTGGCCTATCTGAAAACGGATGAAGGCGTTTTATCAATGGTTCGTAAGATGGACCATTTCACAAACAAAAATTACAATATTGGCGTTTTGGCTGAAAGCCATATTAGAAATTTATCAGAACGCCTTACAAAGTTGGAACCGTTACTTGTGGATGGATACAAACCAGGCAAGACACTGGACGTTACTGCTGCTGAAACAATGGGCAAAAACGCAATGGGACAATTACAGTTGTCGGTTCAATTGTGCGATCAGATTGTTTGGCTTCGAGAACATTTGCAAAAGACGCTGTCATTGCTGGAACGACAACACAAGGTCAGGGCGTTGTCTGCAAAACTGGAAGAAGATATGATAGCGTTGACTCCGTTTGTGACTCCGTATGAAAGAACCTATTCGCCGTATGTGGGGTTGGATGCAGATATTAATTTTGCAACAACCTCAACCGGGATTCGCACCATTGCCGACTTTATGCAGGATTGTACTAAGAAAGTAGAGCGAGTCAACAGCACCGGCGACCGTCGCATTGACAACTTTTCACAACGTTTGAAAAATCTGGAACCATACTTGACTGAATAAATGGAAAGCCATCTTCGCTTGACAAAAAATCAAGAGACACCACAGCAGCATTTTTCCCGGACGGTATGGGAATCGTTGGGGGAGGGGAATAATTTAAGTGAGGCAATAATAGACGCCTGCGATTGTGTAATTTCACTCGGCGACGATCAGCCGACAAAAGATTACCGTGTCAAAGAATATGGCGACATAACTAATTTCAGGATACATTAAACCGTTAACATTAAGCAAAGAGGACGAAAATAGACCTTTATGGAACATTTCAGGTTTTGATTTTTTCTCCAGTGATAAACGGTGTTCTACTTTTTTTGGGAATACTGTGGTTACGGCCGCCGCGGCCAATCGCTGTTTGGAAAACGATCACCTACTTATTATTACTGGCTTTAATAGGTGCGTCGTTTTCCAACGCACCCTCTGAATTAGTAGACACTTTTGACGACATTTATTTTGCGTTGGTATGGGCATTTTTTGTGTTTGTCACTGCCTTTCTATGGGAAAATTTGTTTAATAAGACAGGCCAATTGCGGTGGGAAATAAGTGTCCTTATTGGCCTTGTGAATGCGGGAATTTGCCTGTTTAGTATTCCGCTAATTCATTAAAACAAAGGGATGCCAGGCATTAATGTGCTTCTTCTGCTGTCTGCGGTTCTCTGTGTCACCCGAATAGTAACAGGCGGATATTTTACTTGCGTTATATGGTTAGTTCAAAATGGAGTTGGAATTATTCCCATGAGAAACCCGTCATTAGACGATAAACTCATGTTATGGAAAGGAGATAAGGCATGGAGCGTAAAATAATTATTGTGACGATGATTATTTTTATTTACTTGTTGGCCGGGTGCCAACAACAAGAACGGATTAACCATTATCCTTATTACGAAATTGGTATTGACGGTGTTCCTTCATCTGATAAAGTGGTGGCTATCATGTTTGTCACTGAACAGCATCCATCAGTATTTCAAGCCGGGCCAATGCTGTACCTAGGCGACATCCTTGATATTGAGGACAGTGTTGGGTATAATCCTTTTTTTGGCCTCCCTCCTTCTACCATTAAACACACACCGGAATATAAACGCCGCCCGTGGATTGACCAAATTATCAGGTGTTTTGACTCTGCCGAACGCCATGATTTGTTGTATTTCGCGGACTACTACCTTGTGTTTATCACGCAGAAAGCCGGGTACATCATTGGTCTTGCTAATCACGATAGAATAGCCCATGGTGCGTATTTTAGCTCTCGTCCCCTTTTAAAGTCATTGGTTGAAGTGGGATTGCTTGAAAAAAGTGAACTTGAACCATCGAAGCCACGGGAGGGAATACCTCCTTATATGCTTGAGGATGAGAGTGTTTTTAAAACAGATTAAGGTGCTCCTTCTGCCGCCTGTGGCTCCCTGCTCACCGCATAGCCGCAGGCGGATTTTTTATCCATAAAAAGTTTGATAAACAGTAAACATCCGATATAATAAAATAAACTAAATATGCACTTTGAAAATTAAATGACCGCCGGACAATTCTGTTCCTAAGTTCCCAAGCTTTCTTGTGTTTTTTATCTCAGTCAACCTCTGTGTCCTGGCCCTGCCGAGCCGTAGCTCAGAAAGCGAAGATTGATGGAGAAATATCTGTGTCATTCTGTGATTTCCGTGGTTAAACTTAGTGCCCATTCGAGGCAAAAAATGGCACACTTTGGCAACGTTTTGGACAACTTTGGCGCAGTCTTGGCATAGTTTGGCAATGTTTGGGACAAGTTTCGGAACACAAAAACACCCACAATCCGCATTCACAGCCCGTAAACCCACTTTTTGCAAAAAAAGAAAAAATCCGTGACCATCCGCGCTAATCTGTGGCAAAGAAAAATATGCAAAACGAACCCAATTTCAAGTCCCCCACATTTCCCATAACCGGTTTTATCCTAAAGACTAAGGACTATAGACTGAAGACTGGCGCAGCCCAAAACGAACCCAATGAACCCAATTTTTGCGAACTGGATATCAGGAAATCATGACAGCACAGACAGTGCCCCTTTGATGCGGTCGAGCATCCGGGTAAATCTGCTTTTGTTGTAGTGACAGTAGAGTGCTGCGCTGAGTTGCTGAAAATCGATGTAATACCGCAACGCCCGCCTGTCGCAAAGCAGCCACTGCTCAAACCGGTGGACATAGCGACGCTCCAGCACGCCGTCCTGCATTTGAAGAATCATCGTCCCCAAACGCTGCTGCTTTTGATCCTCTAAAGCAAACGCTTCCAGATCAGCAACGCCCCCCGCATCGGCGCAAAGATCCAGCAGATCATCGACCTCTGATTGTAATTTATCAATCTTTTCAAACATTGCCCAAGCCTTCATAACTCAATGTTGTCATCCATATTCAAGGGATCGGCCCCGCTCACACAGGCATCCAATATGGACACACCACATCTATCGGCAATCATCAAAAAAGACTTTAAAATACTGGAATACGGTTTGTTATCGTCCCTTGATATGATTCCGGTCACTGGCCGCTATCGAGACGCTCAGATATGAAATTCCAGACTTCATTCGCGGCAAACTGCTCAACCGCCTCCATCGCCTGCTGAGGCTCAAAAGTTTCGCCCTTATTAATCACCTGCGGCCGCGGCCAGGTAAAAACCGTCTCGACAAACAGTTTATTCGTCTCCCGCAGGAACGATTCGATCCGCAGTTCAATGGACACCGGTGCCGCCCCTTCCACCGAATGAGGCGGCATCAACAATCGCAGGCCGCCGCCGGCGACCGGACGCCTGCCCAACGCCTGAAAGTCCGATGAAACCTGACCTAAGCGGTTTTCCCACAAGTATTTAAAGGCATGTGTCTGAGAGCTGTAAAGATGATGAATCTTTCCGGTCATAGTCAAAATCTGGTAATGATCGGCCGGCCAGGTGCGCTGAAACGACTCGGTTACTGCCTCAGCATCCCGGCAAAACATCCCCAGATCATACTGCGGATTCTGCGAAATGACCTGCAATGTAGTCACCTGCGGACCGGGCGATTCGATCTTGACCTGCAATTGAGACGGCTGACTACGATTGAGAGTAAAACCTTTTTCAGCCACGTTTATCTGCGAAAAATCCAGCCCGCTTTCCAGCAGCGCCTTCTCAAATTCCACTGTTTTGATGCGTTCGGGATTCCAAACACCGGCCAGCAGGTATTGTAAACTGAAATAGGACGTTGTCTTACTGTTGCGATTGATTATGCTCATAGTTACTCCGTTCGGGTTCTCTCTGATTCCGTTTGTACGCATTATAACGGCTGGAGACGGCTTTTAAAGAGAGAAAAACACCGAAAATTCGATTCCGGATGTAAAGTCGCCCTATCGACGGGTCGATAGTTTTACCGAATGTTATCAACAGGAGATGTGTATTCGATGCTGCGTTTTTTGAAAAAATATTTGACTCCAACCGAACCGTGGAAAGACGTCCGGCACGATATCCATATCTACCCCAGCCAGAGAAGCTGTGTCAAACCCAATATGACACAGGTCAAGCCCGAACACATGCCGCCGCTGATGGTCCGAAAAGCCGCCTGGCGTCAGGGATAAATACAATTCAAAAATCAAAATTAAAAATGCAAAATCTGAGGAATCCCGTCTGCGCCGGGATGCTGTTTTAACAGATGCCTCGGAGACGCAGCACCTTGTTGACAAGCAGGCCACTGGAGAAATAGTACACTTCTTACATTTTCCGGATCACCCAAAGAGTGACAATGCCGCCGGTGAGGGGGACTTTGCGAACGAGGGTCAGGCCGGCATCGGCAATTTCCGTGGTAAAATTGACTTGTGTGTGCCAGTGATGGATGGATTGGGACAGGTATTTTAACGGCCCGGCAGCGCCGAGTACCAACCGCCCTGCCAGCGGCATAATACATGCAAGATAAAACCGGTACAGACTACGTAAGATGACATTGGACGGCAGTGAAAATTCCAGCACGAGAACTCTACCGCGAGGCTTGAGTAAGCGGGCAGCCTCGGTGAGCATGCCAATGCGGTTGGTCACATTGCGAATGCCGAATGCACAGGTAACAAAATCAACACTTTTATCTTCAAGGGGAATTTTAGCCGCATCGTCCACCAGCCAGTCAATCGTCTTATTTCGCAGCCACACTTTTTTTGTCAGTCGATCCTGCTTTTGCCGAGCCAACTCTATCATCGGCTCGCTGATATCCAGACCGGTCACATGCTTTGAAGAGCTGTGCTTGAGAAAACTGAACACCACATCGCCAGTGCCGCAGCAAAGGTCCAGTACCCGCTGCTGAATTTTCGGATTCGCCGCCTTGACCAGACGCCGGCGCCACCAATGGTCGATGCCGAGACTGAACAAATGGTTGCACCGGTCATACCGAACGGCAACCTCATCAAAATCAAAATGTGTTTTCGGTGTCTCGCTCATCGAATCGGCAATAGAATAAAGATGACCACGTCCCAGACGGCGTGGCTGATGATGCAGGGCCAGAGTTTTCCGGTGGCAGCAAATAGTAGACCCCAGAACATGCCGCAAATAGCTGAAGCCGCCAAGAGCATGAGATTAAACGACCAGATGTGGACGAGTGTGTAAAATGCAGTTGCCGCAATTAAACCTATCAGCCAGCCATATTTCTTTGACAAACGTCTCTGTAAAAATCCTCGCCAGAAGATTTCTTCGCCCGGGCCAATGATACATACTAATAAGGCAGCAATCAGCCATTTATTTTTCCCTTCTTTGATAGCATAAATAGAGTCTACCTGCGATTCGGCAAAAGGTAGAATGTGCGTTGAAAAATAGTGGCCTGCCCAGAAAACCGCATACAGCATAAGTGCGCTTGCCAAACCTACCGGCAAATAGCAAAATTTAAATTCATAGACCGGTTTTAATTCTTTGCGGTCTGCAAGGAGTGAACCGGATGCCAGAAACAATCCCATCGCCGTCATCACCGGCCAAAATGGAATCTGCTGTGTCCAAGGGCTGAACAGGCAGAAAAATCCCGCTGCCGCAATCAGCAGCATGACGGCGGGCGCTGTCACAGCCAGGCCCCCAGCAATACTGAGATCGTCAGCAGCAGTCCAAACGGCATGTGCAGTTGAGCGGTCTGCACATCCAGCATTACAATCGCTTCCGGCTGGTCGGCGCGGCTTTGCATGGCGGTTTTGATATTTTTTACCGCCGGCGGAATAGTCAGCAGTGTCAGCAGCGACCAGAGCGGCAAAACACCGAATCCTACCATTACCAGTGTCGCAATATAGGCAGCAATGATGAGCGACGCGTACTCCCAGCGTGCCCAGCGATGGCCCAGAAGTGTCGCAGCGGTGTTAATTTTTGCCTGCCGGTCATGGTAGATGTCCCGCAGGTTATTACCAGACAAAATCGCCGCTACCAAAAAACCTACCGGCAGCGAGATCAGCAGAACATCATGCGTATAACCGCCGGTTAATACCAGAAATGAACCGATAACCATCAGCGGTCCCATCAGACAGAAAACAAACAGATCGCCGAGGCCGAAATATTTGTAGGCCGCGGGTGTGGCAGTATAGAAAAAACCCCCGGCCAGGCCAATGACACCGATGATAAAAATCGGCAAGCCAATGATGGCAATAAAGACCAGTCCGATAGCGGCGGTCAGGGCAAAACAGCCCATCCCCACCCACAGCACCGTCTTCGGGTCCAGTAACTGCTCGACTAGTACACGGCTGGAACCGTAGGTCTCCGGGCGGTCCACACCTTTCTTGTAATCGAAATACTCACTGACCAAATTGGTACCCGCCTGCAGGAGAATGGATGCGATGATAATCAGCGGCAATAACATCCACTGGGCCGACTGCTGAAAATAGACTGTCAGAGCTGCGCCCAGAAGTACGGGGATAATCGATGCGGTGTAGGAAAACGGGCGAAATACCTGAACCCAGGCTCCGACGGAATGCGGCGGCGTCTTTAGCGTCACTTCACTGGTCATGAGATGTCCCCTTGCTTTTATTTTAAGATTTACTGCAGCGCATTGACAGCCGCAACAAAGGCCTGTGACCGCTGCACATAATTTTTAAACATATCATAGCTGGCGCACGCCGGACTCATCAGGACAACATCACCGGAATCGGCTAACTCGTCGGCCATCAGAACCGCCTGTTCCATCGAATCGGCATGTTTTATCTTCACACCGGCACCTCCGGACTGTTCAATCGTGTGGGTGATTTTTTCAGCAGTCTGGCCGATCAGGACACAGCCTTTGGCCCGTTCGGCGATGCACTGGCCTAATTCGGCAAAGCTGATTTGCTTGTCATAGCCTCCGGCAATCAGGATTTTCGGTTCGTCAATTCCATTTAGAGCCGCCATCGTACTGACTGGTGTTGTTGCCTTGGAATCATCATACCAGCGAACACCGTTTGTCTCTGCGACGAACTGGCACCGCTGATCCAATCCCTTGAATATGCCGACAGCTTCGGCAACTTTTGCCGGGTCAGCATCAAAGCAGGACACAATCGCCAGAGCCGCGGCTAAATTGCTGCGGTTGGCCCGGCCGGGCAGCGGAAAACGCTCTGCATATTCAACCGGCACATCATCCGCACTAAACGCCAGACATCGACGGCTGTGGTCATTGAGATACTTTTGATACCACGCACGTGTAATCGAGTCTTCGGCGTTAAAAATGGATACCGATTGAGAATCGACATCTTGATATTTGAAAATCCCCTCTTTGACGCGGCAATAGGCCTCAAACGTGCCGTGTCGGTCGAGATGGTTAGCCGTCAGGTTGGTAATCAGGGAAATCTGCGGGGCCGCCTGAATCTGGGCTAACTGCTCCAATTGAAAATTACTGATCTCCAGCACGACAACGTCGTCTTTATCAATCTGGTCCACAATTTCCAGCAGCGGTTGATGACCGATATTGCCGCCCAGCCACACACGATTGGACACAGCCGCGGTCAAGAGGTGTGCCGTCAGTGAAGTCGTTGTGCTTTTGCCGTTGGCGCCGGTAATACCGACAATCGGAGCCGGGCATAATTGGAAAAACAATTCGATCTGCGAAGTAACCAACGCGCCGCCCTGTCGGGCCATGCGGATGTATTCATTGTCCGGCGGTACGGCAGGATTGACGATCAGAATGTCCGCATTGCGGAAGTCATCTTCGCGGTGCTCTCCTAAACACAAACGAATCTCAACATCATTCAAAGCCGCGAGCGAATCGCCCAAATCCGCTTCACTCGCTAAATCCGTCACGAGAACATCAGCCCCGGCTTTAGCAGCAAACAACGCCGAGTCAAGGCCGCCACCGAAGCGGCCCAGCCCCATCACGACCGTTTTTTTGTCTTTAAAGAATGTCTGATCTATCATTCTAAAATCCGAAACTCGAAACCCGAAATACAAGACAAGCACAAATGTTCAAAATCAAAATTTCTTAAACCGCAGAATTTTTGTCATTTGAATTTAGTAATTTGTTTCGAGTTTCGATATTCGGATTTCGTTTTTGTTTTATGTTCGTGCTTTGGCCAACTGCATCTTGGCATCCATTGCGGCCTGTTCGATACATTTTTCCCAATTATCGCCGTGCTGTTCCTTGTACTGAGGATTATCAAACGCGTAGATAATCGAACGAGACGCATTAATCAATGCCCCCATACCGTCTTTGTCACAGAACCGCAGGCAATCGGTCGCGGTTGCTCCCTGTGAGCCAAAGCCGGGCACGAGGAACCAGCACTTCGGGAAACGCTGACGCAGAACCGTGGTTTCGTCGGGACTTGTACCACCGACGACCATACCAACATTACTGTAGCCGGAAGCGCCGATGCGTTTGTTCTGATTGGCAATTTCACCGACGGCGTCGGCGAGATTTTCAAACATCTTTTTGCCGCTTGCGTCGGCGAAATCCTGAACCGCTCCGGCGCTGGGATTACTGGCCCGCACCCAGACAAAAATGCCCTTGCCCTGTTCGTTCGCCACATCGGCAAACGGGACGATACCGTCGGCACCGGCGAATCCGTTCACGGTAATCGCATCCGGCGTGATAATCCCTTCCATTTCTTCAAATTCGGGATTTTCCAGGTGCGCCTGGGCGTAAGCCTGTGCGGTATGTCCGATATCACCGCGTTTGACATCGCCAATCACTTCCAGTCCCAGAGCCTCAGCTTCTGCGACCAGTGCGTAGTACATTTCCAGTCCTTCCCAGAGATAACGCTCAAAATAGCCAATATTGAGCTTAACGGCGGGCACCAGCGGAGCCACGACCTTCATGGTTCGGGCACAAAAGTCAAAAATAGCATCGACCGAGGCCGCGATGTCGCGTTCATCGTTCATGTCCCGATGACTGCGAATCGACTCCGGCAAACGACCGTAAACCGGGTCCAGCCCCACCACTAACGGTGTATTCTTCGTTTTTACCGCCTCACATAAACGATCTGCAAAATGACTTGCCACGGATATTCCTTTCGAGAAAACTTATTCATTCGATCACTATATATTTTGCTTCAAAATTGTCGAACGCCCACTATAATCACATTGCTATGACAGAGCAAGAAACAATTTAGCGAACCGGCTTGAAATATCAAAAATCAAAGTCCAAAATGTAAAAATATGGAATCCCGGATACGCCGGGATGGCAATTTTAACAGATTCCTCGACTACGCTCGGAATGACATAATGCAAATCAAAGTAACAAGCAGGGATTAGGAATATCGATAAAGTTATTTAATAAAAAAGGTTAGATGAAATTGACCCGGCCATCCGGTCAGTTTGAGTTATGAGTAAAACAACTGAAAAACCACATAAACCCCGGCGTAAATGTCGCTTCCGTCTGTTTCTGTTCGGTATTGCCCTGCCAGCGATAATGGTCGTATTGTTGTGCAACTATACCCCGAAAGCATACTTGCCGACGGAACCGGAAAACCCTGACGAGGTCAGCCGCTATCTGACGCACGAATTGGGGCCTGATTTTTTCAATAATATCCAGTTTGACAGGGCTTTTGACCTTCGGGTCACGCAAGACGGGTTGAATGATATTATCGCTTCCCAGCTGTGGTTTGAGGAATTTGAGGAAATCGCCTTCAATGATCCCATGATCGTTTTCGGCAATAACAGCATTTTTCTGATGGGGACGCTGGAATACGCCGGGGCTTCCACAGTATTGACCATAGCAGCAGCCCCAGCCATGGACGTCGATGGCAATATCTGCATCAATATCCAGTCCATCCAGCTCGGTGCGCTGCCGGTAACGAGTCTGGTCGGCTATCTGGCCCAAAAAATCTTCGACCAGAGCCATGAGTGCTTTGAGGGAGAAGAAGATATCGAAGTCATGACCCAGGCCATTATCCGCAATGAGCCGTTTGAGCCAATCTTCGAATTATCGGGGCATAAAGCACGGGTCACAAAGTTTACACTAACGCCGGGCGAACTGTTATTGACATTTCAGCCGATTCCCTAAGAACTTTCCATGCAATCATCACCGGATTATCGGACACTTAGAATCTGCCACCTCTCCCTTCTTTTCTGAATAATGTTTTTTTCTGGACATTGGCCGTGTTTTTATCAGACGACTATTTTGTTCCAGAAAGTTGATTATCCTATTTGCCGATGACGGGACAGTACGGAAATATTTCCGCAACTTAGAATGATGTGAAAGGGATAATGACGATGTCTTTGCGTGAACGCGTATTGGTCATTCTGTTTGTCATATTCAGCGTCTATATGGCACTGGAGTATTCGGTCCACCGATGGATGATGTACCCGGAATACGTCCAACAGGAACAACGGCAGGCACAAACTCTGGTCGAACAGTCGGTCGATGCAATTGAGGCAGACTTTTCGAACTTCCAAAAGCAGGTTTCCGCCGCCGCTCGATCCGGAAATCTGCATAAAACTCTGAAAAATTCGGCACATTCACCTGCTCTCAAAGAGGAGGCCGGTACGGATTTTGTCCTGTTGTATGACCATCAATGGACGCCCGCCTGGAACGACCTGACCGATGCACAAGCAGCGAAGGCGTTATCCAAAGCACTGCTTGGAAAAGAGTCGGCTTTTATTCGCCCCAAGCAGATGGGATTTTCCAAAAAAAGCATCTATCCGGTCAACGGCCGCTATGCGTGGGTTATCGCTGAGCCGGTTCTAAAATCCAACCAAAGCCACACGGTTGAGGGCATGGTGATTGCCGGTCGTTATTTAACAGATGCATATTTTCAGGACTTCAAGAAACGTCAGGGACTGAGTTTCAACTGGCAGATTGTCTCGCCGAATAATAAATTAAGCAGTCAAACCGCAGAAATTGCTGAGCAAATTAACAGTGACAGCCCTTATGCGTTTACAACGCTCGGCGACAATATGCTGCAATGCGCCACACTTATACGGGATCAGAAAAACCGGCCCGCCCTGCTGGTCAAGACGTTTCAAAACCGTGATATCAGTACACAGGGTTTGCATACGATCTATAAGCTGATGCTTATCAAGCTGGGAACCGGCTTTGCGGCTGTTCTGTTTCTAACGTGCCTGCTGCAAGGGGTTATTATTAAGCCCATTACTAAACTTATTAAACATATCGGAAAAGTCGAACACCCCACCGGCATCAAGGGAAAAATCAAGTTGGGGCGTAAGGATGAAATCGGTACGTTAGCCCGAGAATTTGACCATATGTGCAGTCGCGTCCAGGACGCCCAGGTTAAACTTGTTGAAAAATCCTATTATTCCGGTATTACGGAAATGTCATCAGGTATTCTGCACAATGTCCGCAACGCACTGAGTCCGATTACCACACGGATTGAGCGTATCAAGGATCAGTTCCGTGACCTTCCGCTGGAACATCTTGAACAGGCGCAAACGGAGCTTCAAAACGGTTCGCTCAGCCCGGAACGACGAAATGATCTGATTCGCTTTGTAGAGCTGACATTCCAGAATGTAGTCAACAATCTCAAGGATTCTGTGGATGGACTGGAAGAACTGTCACTGCAGGTGGTTCAAATCGAAGACATGCTCAATGCCCAAAAAACCTTCGCAAGTAAAGATAAAGAAGCTCCCATTGAGTTTATCGAGCCGATCCAGTTAGTCAACAAGGCTCTGGATATGGTACCGGAGAAGGCGAGAAAACTCTGTAAGATCGAGACCGGACGCATTAAAAAACTGCCGGCCATTCCGGTTCACACGACGACGTTTACACAGGTTCTGCAAAATCTTCTGGTTAATGCCGGCGAATCACTGGGTCGCAAGAAAACGCTGTATCCGAAAATTACAATTTCGTGTAAGATCGAAAAAGGCCAGCCGGTCGATCAACTGCATTGGAAAATTCAGGACAATGGTGCGGGGATTGAGCCGGAGAAAATCAAGGCGATTTTTGAACGTGGCGCTTCCTCGAAAAAAACCGGCTTGACCGGAATCGGACTGCATTGGTGTGCGAACACGATTACGGCCATGCGCGGTAAAATCTGGGCCGAAAGTGATGGGAAAAATCGCGGCGCCTGTTTCCATATTGTCATCCCGATGGCCGCCGAAGAAGCCTTAGCGACAGCGGTGGGAGGATAAAATACAATGGAACCCAAAACCGAGCTAAACCGACGCATCCTGCTGGTGGATGACGAGCCGAATATTCTCGACGAGCTTAAACAGGTGCTCTCGCCGAGCGAGGTGACCAGCAAGGAAATCAGCGAGTTGGAAAGCCGGCTTTTCGGCACGTCGTCTCAGAGCAGCAGGAAAAAATCGTATGATGTCCATTGCTGCAATCAAGGCGACAAGGCTGTTGAAATGGTTCAGCAGGCGGTTTTGCATGAAACGCCGTTTGCGGTGGTCTTTCTGGATATTCGGATGCCACCGGGGCCGGACGGCGTCTGGACCGCCGAGCAAATCCGAAAGATTGACCCGAATATCCAAATTGTCATGATGACGGGATATTCAGATTTTGATATCAGCGAAATTGCTCATCGCGTTCCGCCGGAAGATAAGCTGCTGTATCTTCAAAAACCGATTCATTCGCAGGAAATTCAGCAGTTTGCCCTGGCTCTGACGGCGAAATGGGAATCCGATTACCTGCTGCATCTGCAGAATCAGCATTTGATGGAGGTCAATCGATCACTGGTCGAACACGATCGGCTCAAAAGCGAATTTGTGATGACTGTCTCGCACGAACTGCGAACGCCGCTGACGATTTTCCGTAATATCCTGTCCAATGCCGCCGCGGGGGTGATGGGCAAGATTTCACCCAAACTCCAACGGAATCTCGAAATAGCCGAGGAGTCCATTGAGCGATTAGCGTGCATTATTAACGATTTTCTGGATATCTCCAAGCTGGAAGTCGATAAGATGAAGATTCATCCCGAACCGCTGTGCGTTCACAAGCTGATTGGTGAAACGGTCGAGATGATTCGCTTTGTCACCGATAAAAAGGGTATCCGGCTTGATGTGGAAATGCCGGACGATACGCTGTATATCCATGCCGATCATGAGAAGATTGTTCGGGTTCTCAATAACATCATTGAGAATGCCGTGAAATTCGTCCCGGACATTGGCGGCCATATCACTATCAACGCCGACACGGCCGAAGACGGAGACATCTCCATCCACATCGAAGATAACGGGCCGGGGATTCACGGTGACGACAAGGAAAAAGTTTTTGACCGGTTTGTACAAGTCGAAAAACATGTCGGCCCCGGCAAGCATGGCACGGGATTGGGACTTGCGATCTGTCGAGAACTGGTTCAACTGCACAACGGGCGCATCTGGGTTGAAGACAATCCTGACGGCGGCGCCGTTTTCCATATCCGACTGCCCCGCCATCTGCCCCAGGAAGAAGGCCTGTCGGCAAACCAATCAGTTTTGGCCCAAGCTTAAGCTCCCCCGGGTTCACTGCTGCCGGAATCCAATACTGATGACAGCATGGCGGTGTTCTTCGGCACATGAACGATGATATACTCACCGGCTACAATCTGCACGTAACTATGGTCCAGCAACGCGTCGAATAAAATGGTTTCATTTTCTTCGACCAGGTATTTTTTCTCATTAATCCACAACTCCACCTGCCCGCTCAGGACATAGCAGAATTCATATACATCATCGTGTGCTTCCATGGCATGAATTTTGTGATCTTTGGGGGCCTGTACCCGGATCACTTTTGCACTACCGTAGGATGCGAGCCGGCACACTTCGACGCCCTCCAGAGAAGACCCTTGCACCGCCTCCATAAACTGGGCCGGGCGTTTCAGGACTGTCACATGTTCGCACAGTGACAATAGATTACTGGTAGAAATACCGAATACTCCCGCCAATGCATCAATGGTTTTCAGCGTGGGAAATGTTTTGTTCACCTCAATGGATTCGACCGTTGGATAGGTCAGGCCGCATTTAGCTGCCAACTGCTTAATTGTCATCTGATGCCGCTTTCGAAGCATCCGAATGACACTAAAATCATATTTTTCATGCATTATCGGCCCTTATATTAACCGTCCCATATGTTTTGCGCACTTTGTTGTGATAAGCTGCGGTTTATTTTATCAATAAATCGCGGATAGAATAAACAAAAAAGCCCAAAAATATAAAAACAATTTTATTCCCTCTTTTCCGACGGAAATACTTGGTTTCTAATCAAACACGTTGGATTGACAGATACATAATCAGGTAAAACACCTAAAAAACAGAAGCCTTGGAGATAATACCATCCACCGGGTTCATTCAACAAATATTGTTTAGTAAAAGGAATTGAAAATGTTCAAGAACTTAAAGCTGTCGATGAAAATTTCACTGGGATTTGGAGCCATACTGCTGATTGCCGTGATTATGGGCGTCTGCGGCTGGCAGGGACTGCGTAAGAACAATCTACTCATGGAGATCAACAGTGAAGGTAATGCCGCCCTGATTCAGTTGGACCAGTGCGCGACCCTGCGGCGGGATTTCAATCTCTACGGATTTGAAAAGAAAACCGGCGAAGACCTCAATTCCGCTGAAAAGTGGAATCACGCGCATACAGAGCTAACGGCCTCACTGCAAACATTGGCCGATGAAAAAAATCTCAGCGCTGAAGCAAAAGATCTAATTCAAAAGGTCATTGCCGACAGTCAAAGTTATAAGCAAATATTCGACAAAACCGTTTCCGCCCAGCAGCAGAAAGATGAGGCCTTTAAGGACTGGAGCACTATTGGCTGGGAAATCACAAACGGCATCAACACTGTTATCAATGACGTCATCAATCCTGCCACGGATGCTTCGATTGAAGCAAACAATGCCGTCGAGTTGGCTCATTGGCGGACAATTGAGAAAACTCTCAATGAGGATATCATTCAGAACTTCCTGCTGCAGCGTATCCTAGCGATTAACCTGACCAAAACCCAGAAAGATGCACAATGGACCGCCTATCAGAAACAATATCAAAAACTCAATAACGGAATTGCATCCTGGTCGCAATCGGTCAAGGAGCACGACAAATTAGCCGCAGCCGCAGCCAGTATCGCGGACAATCAAGCAAAATACATTACGACCGGTCAGAACTTTTATAATGCTGTACTCACCAGTCGCACAGCCGATACGGAAATGGGGGTCTGTGTTACGAATGTTGTCGAGAATATGGACCAGTTCCAGACCGTTCTGGCCCAAAACATTCAAGCCGTCACCGCACGGACAAATACGTTTCTGGTCAGCTTTATCTGCGGCGGCATTGTCGCCGGCATCGCCCTGGCCCTAATCATTACCCGCAGTATCGTCAAACCGATTAACCGGATTATCGGGGATTTGAACTGCGGTGCTCAGCAGGTCGCCGCGGCATCGACACAGGTCTCATCAGCCTCGCAATCACTGGCCGAAGGTGCCACTGAACAAGCCGCGGGACTGGAAGAGACCAGCAGTTCACTGGAGGAAATGTCGTCCATGACCCGGCAGAACGCGGACAACGCCCAGCAGGCCAACCTGCTGTCATCGGAATGCAGTAAATCGGCCAATGATGGATCGCAGTCGATGGATAAGATGATTACCGCCATCGAGGAAATCCGTAAATCCTCGGATGAAACCGCCAAGATCATCAAGGTGATTGACGAAATCGCCTTCCAGACCAACCTTCTGGCACTGAACGCCGCGGTCGAAGCAGCCCGGGCAGGCGAAGCAGGCAAAGGATTTGCCGTCGTCGCCGAAGAAGTTCGTAATCTGGCAATGCGCAGTGCCGATTCGGCTAAGAATACTGCCGATATGATTGAAGAATCCGTCAGAAATTCGCAAAATGGTGTTGAAATCAGTACGGAAGTTAATAAGGTTTTTGAAGAAATCGTCGGCAAAATCGAAAAGACCACCAATCTTGTCGGTGAAATTTCCGCGGCGACTCAGGAACAAGCACAAGGCATCGACCAGGTAAATACCGCCGTCTCCCAAATGGACAAGGTTACCCAGCAAACGGCAGCCAATGCCGAGGAAAGCGCCAGTGCCTCTGAAGAACTGAACTCCCAGGCCGAGCAGATGAACATCGTTGTTGAGCAATTAGCATCATTGGTCGAAGGCACCGGGAAAAGCACCGCCTCGGCCGGGAGTCATTTAATGCCATCGGATCACCTGTACCATCAAATCTCGAATGGCAAACAGCCCAACGAACAGCCGGCTCAGGCAGCCGCCGCGGTCAGTGACTTTGAAGATTTTTAAAGTTTTAAGAAACCTTTTAAATCCTTAATCCCTCTCCTCCTGTCAGTGAGCCGCACTTACCCTTGTGCGACTCACTGATTTTTTATGCGCCGCCGCTCTTTTTTGGGTTCACCCGCTCTTCTGAATGCAGAATTTAATCGGGTTACGGATAAAGCTAAATTATTTCAAAAATATTTTTATAAAATAATATTTATATTCCATCGAAATCTCCTGCGATAACGAGAGAATAAGAGCAGAAAAATAAAACTGTTTTATACAGGGGTTTTAACATCCTTTTTTGACCCGCTTTACTTTCTCCGGGAAACGGACGATAGTAATGTCATGGATGACACACAGTAATCCTCTCCACCAATCAGTGAATCACATTTCCCCTTATGTGATTCACTGATTTTTTGCGCAGACCAAGCCGCCAAGCTCATCACAGAATTATCTTCGACAGTTTACCGATAATCTCGCTATCAGCCGTTCTTGGAGCGGGCAAATAACAACCTATTACAGTAGGACTATGAGATTGATGCTGAAGAGGAGTGTGTCTGTTCCGTGTCGTGTTTGACAATACGAACAACCCGGCTGCTGCGGCCAATGCCGTATTGGCCCAGCCCGCGGTCAAGCAAAAAGAAAATGGTGGATTCTTCCGATTCGGACACTTCGACCTCTCGCTGCCGCCGGGCGTCATCAAAGAACTCCTTGGCGACACCTTCACCGAAACAGGCCGTCTGGTCGAGTGCTGAGACGGGATAATCGGTAATCAGTGCCTGCAGTCTCCGGCGGCTGATATGCATCGCCCCGGCCAACTTAATTTGCTCACCGGCGATATCCTGTTTGTGCCAGGTCTCGCCGGAACCATCGATCGAACGTATATAAACACTGCCTGATTGTGTTGTATAGTGAATTTGCATTTCATCACCGGTTCAAATCATTTCTGTTTCATCCATCTCAGTTGTCGAATTCATTGATAGAAAAGGCATTATAGCAAAAAACGCCGCGATTTTATGGCCCGTCTTGACAGTTTCTCAACAAGTGTTCCTGTGCGGATTCCACGCGGTGATTTATAGGACATTTGGGTAATTTACCCCAGAAAATTTTTGCCTACGAAACAGGCAAAAAAGGGCTTAATTTCGCTTCCAGTTAGGAATGCCGCCTTTCTCGCAGTATTCTTGTGAGGTCTCCGGCGAGCGGCCGCGGAACAGAGCTTTCCAGTACTCATCGTACCGGCTGGAGTAGCCATAGGTAAACCGGTCGGTGCGATAGGGCTTGTCAGTAATCCATTCGGGAGCGGTTAACGAGATAATGGTTTTGTCATCGCGAACGACCTTCAACCAGACCGGACCGGGCTGAATGGGGATGCGTTTTTCGGTCAGTCCCGCTTGGGCGATACCGCAATCAGTTCCGTTGATGAATACGCGTGCAGGCTGTTTCAATAGTGTAATCGCTTCGATGAAATCGTCCTCGGTTTGAGAAACGCCGCGTATGTTCTGAATTTCAAAATCGGCAACTGTCGGCTTTTCGGTAGACGGGTATTTCTTAAAAAAGACAATACCGACTTCATCTTGATTATCAACAGTTTTGCCCTGCCAGAGATTCTTATAGTAATTCAGCAACACCGCAAACGAGAAATTATGATTGATATCGGGGCAAATCTGGTGCCCTTCCGGGTAGTCGTTCCAGGTGACGACGTTTACCAACGGCACATCGTGTTTAATCCCGTGTTCGAAATTCTTTCTGAACTCCCTCGACAAGCCTGTCACAATGACACGACGATACATCCCATCTACCCCCAGCTCCAGCATCTCCTCCGGCCTCCACAGCCGCTGCTTATTATCCTTGCGATACGGTTTGGAGGTGTAAAAATCCGTATAGACCGTCGCACTGTAAGTACGCCTGGCTTGTTTGCATTTTCCGGCAAACGCATCGTGCGTCGACCCGTCGAGTGAATGAATCGGCAGCCAGTACCAGAACGCTGGATAGTATTTGAACAACTGGTCGGTCACTCGCTTTCGATTGGACGTCACCGGCACGACATGAAACACATAAGCCGTTTTGATACCGCTCGCCTTTGCCAGCATGTCATAGGCCCGCGCATCGTATTTAATCAACTTTGGATCACCAAGTATGGCACCGATACCGTCAATTTCATCAGCCAGTCCCACGCCGTTCCAGATAAAGATAATCGTTCTGCTGTCAGGGGTTTTGAGCCAATAGTCCAACCCTTTTGTTCTTTCGACTAAATCCTTCAGGCCGGCGGCCCAATGGGCGATTTTTTCTGCGGCAGTGCCTTTGCCGTCTCGGGCGGAGCACAGGCAGACGGTAAATTTAAAATCCAGCTCCAGTTTATCAGCCGCACGGAAGAACGCCGTAATGACAGCATTGTAACGTTTGTAATCCACATTGACCGGATAAAAAAACTGGAAACCGTCAAGGCCGGTTTGGACAGCCGCCTTCAGCTCGAACTCGGCGGCCTCGTCCATCGTCTTGTCGGCACGGAAATCCATGAGAGGATAGGTCTGTGTGGCGCCACCCATAGCACCGGTTGGGCCGCTTGGGAGATAATGGGCCTTGTCAAAATAGGCCGCGGGGTAACGGCCGCCTTTGTGAAAAAGCATGTTGGTCATATAATGAGCGACAATGCGTTTTTCTCCTAACAGCGGAAGCGACAGTTCCGGGCGGTCAGGAACTGGAAAAGACCCACCTGCGGGAGATTGTGCCCCGCAGGCTACCGTTATGATTGCCAGAAAGATCGTGCATACAATATGCATCCGCTGTGTCATCCACTACCTCAAAGCAAAACTATTTCGCCTCTGGATTCCCGCCTTCGCGGGAATGACAGATCTTGATATATTACGATAATAAGGCCGTAAAACTTAAATGACCGGCGTTAGTTTTTTTTCAGGTCCACCTGAATTTGACCGTAAAAAACTGACTCGGGATCAATCCGCTGGTCAAGCGACTGCTGAATCGATTTGACCGTCCGACTCACTTTGCCTTCAAAGACAGTTTTTCCATGATAGACAACCTTAACAGGCTTGTCCATATTGCACATATCATCGTTGAACCGAATAATCAGGCTGTCGGCCTTGTCGGCTTTTGAAATGGTAATGACCTGCCCAGCCCGCTCGGCCACCACTTCGGCGCCGACCTGCGCGGTTCCCTCCGGCACACCCAGCCAGTAAAAACGGTCGTGTGTGACATCGTCCTGTTTCCAGACGATCTTTTCCGGCAGCGGATTCCGGGTAAACTTGTCCATCCAGTCAATTGCCGCGGCGTCTGTCTGATTCATCCAGTGCCCCATGCCCTTTTGAATATGAACCTCATGCTGATAGCCTTCCGGATCAGCCTTTTTCAAATCGGCCAGTTTTTGCCCCCACTCAGCGGCAATCTTGTTACGCTTGTAGGCACCGTCATTTTCGCCGCACCAGAGAGTAAAGCCGATATTGCGCAGTCCCAGCGGTGAAGCCTCATTGGGGTGTCCGGCCATCATCGCCGCCGCCGCCCAGCGGTCGGCCATACGCGGCGCCAACTGATACACACCGTCACCACCGGCCGAATAGCCCATGATGTAAACCCGGTTTGGGTTGACCTTATACAGGGTTATGGCATCTTCAATAATCCGTTGGAAAAACTCGTCAATATGGGACTTGTGCCACAAGTCCCAGGCATCCGTCGGTGCCCGCGGCGCAACATAAAGGCTGCCCGGAGGCGTTTTGTACAGGACAATCTGGTTGAACCACTGCTGGTCGTTGACTCGTGCGGGTGCCCCGCCGCCGCCGTGCATCGAGATATACAGGCTGCGTCCCTCTTTGGGTTCCGGACCAAAGGTGCGATATTCAAACATCATCGAATGCTCGCCGATTCGAATATTTTTAGCCTTCCATTCAGCGGCACGCTCTTTTCGCAATTTGGCAATGGCACGTTTTGACAGGCGCTGGGCCGTTTCGACGGCTTCGTCACGTGACAATGCCGATTCATCGACATCAACCGCCGATAACGAATGACTCACGATGCTTTGTGAAATTTTTACGGCGATACAGGTATTCGCTGATGCCGCGGCTGATAGAACCATTACTACCGCTGCCATAAAAAATGTTAACCGGCCTGCTGCATATCTGATATTTCCGTTTTCTTGCATCTTTGTCCTTTTCGATCAATTTTCAAACAACACGTTAGTCCAAATAACTTGTCTCATGATTACAGGCGGTTTGTCAAAAATGCTTATTCATTTACTAAAAACGGCATTTCTAAAAGCTTTCGAAACCAAAACTGAACCGCCCCCCATTATGGGTTATCAGAGGTTTTCCACGAAATCACTCTAAAGGAAACCGGTAATCCGGTCAAGAAAATTCGGAAAACCTTATTGCCTTTACTCCCCTACAATATCCGGTTCTATTAGAAAACATCAAAAAAGAGGTTGATTTCGCCTCTTTTTTTGATAGCCTTTGCGAAGGTGAAAGAAGGTCTTTTTGTCCCTCTCTTAGTTTTCTCCGCAGTTCTTTTCCATAGCCTTATCAGGCATACGAAAGTTCACAATGATTCGGAAAACTCCGGTTTAAGCCGGAACAATTTGACGAAAGGAGAAAAAAATGACAACGGTACGTATCGCTACATTTAACGTGGAAAACCTGTTTGCCCGCTACCGGTTTCGCAATGGGTTTGACCCTGTTTCGGAGGACGGATTTTCGATTAACAACACCGCCTTTGACATCTATGATGAAACAGCCAAACGCATCACCGCCAAGGCCATCCGCGAAACAGATGCTGACATCGTCGCCCTGCAGGAAATCGAAAATCTGAAAGTGCTGGATCGATTCAACTCGCGGTACTTGGCGGGCCGGGGCTACAAGCACCGGATCCTGATCGATGCCTTCGACCCGCGAAATATTGATGTCGGTGTTTTGAGCCGGCACCCGATTGTGAATATCCGAACTCACCGCCACGCAAGAAATCAGGCCAACACCACCGGGTTGTTTTCACGGGACTGCCTTGAAGTGGAGATCGACGTCAATGGCAAAACGCTGACGCTGTACGTCAATCATTTTAAGTCCATGATGGGCGGACGGGACCAGACTAAGCCGAGGCGGCAGGAGCAGGTTGACAAAGTCGCTGAGATTATCACGAACACCTGGGCCGCTTCAAACTATCAGGGCAATTTTG